>JBDKVB010000068.1 GCA_039679385.1 Armatimonadia bacterium
TTCCTATCACTGACCCGACACGTGGCACACCTCGAGCAGGAGTTGACGACCCGTGACCTTTGATGCCTCCGCCTCCGAGCAGCAGTCCACGCCGGCCCATGCGGCAGATCTGGCACGCCGCCTTTCCGAGACCCTGGGCAAGGCGATCGTCGGCAACGAGAACACGATCCAGGCCTTGTTGGTAGCGGTCCTTGCCGGCGGGCATGTGCTGCTGGAGGGCGTCCCCGGCACCGCCAAGACCCTCCTGGTCAAGGCCCTCTCCCTGGCTCTGGGGATGGAGTTCAAGCGGGTGCAGATGACCCCCGACCTGATGCCCTCGGATATTGTCGGGACGAACGTCTACGACGCGAACGCCCAGAGTTTCCGGCTGCGTCGGGGTCCCATCTTCACGACTGTGCTCCTCGCCGACGAGATCAACCGAGCGCCTGCCAAGACGCAGTCGGCTCTGCTCGAGGGGATGCAGGAGCGCCAGGTGACCATCGACGGCGAGCGCCATCAACTCTCGGCCAACTTCACCGTCTTCGCCACGCAGAACCCGATCGAGTACGAGGGGACCTATCCGCTGCCTGAGGCTCAGCTTGACCGCTTCATGCTCAAGCTGCTGGTTCCCTATCCGGCGGCCCAGGCCGAGGACGAGCTGCTGAAGCGCTACAACGAGGGCTTCGATGCCGACCAGCTCGAGGCAGCAGGCGTCAAGCCCGTCACTGACGACGGTGAGCTTGCCACCGTGCGCCGACAGGTCCGGGCGCTGTCTGCGGAGCCGGCCGTCTTGCATTACATCGGCGAGCTAGTGCGGGCGACCCGCCTCAACCCCAACCTCGTTCTCGGCTGCAGTCCAAGGGCCGCCGTCATGCTCCTCCAGGCCTCCAAGGTCTTGGCGGGGCTTCGCGGCAGGACCTTCGTGACACCCGATGACGTGAAGGCGATGGCCCTGCCCGTCCTGCGCCACCGGATCGTTCTGCGGCCAGAGGCCGACATCGAGGGTCTCAGCGCCGATGACATCTTGCAGGGAGTGCTGGCGACGGTGCCGGTCCCACGTTGAGTTCGCCGGCAGGTTACCGGGTCTGAAGGAAACGCGATGCAACTGACACTCTCGGGTCTGGCGCTGCTTCTGGGCGCCGTCCCAGTCTTCCTATCAAGCGCCTACGAGCCACGCCTCGCCCGGGTCGGGGGCTGGTGGATGGCGGCTGTTGTGCTACTTGCGCTTCTCGACGCGCTGGTCACTCGTCGCGTGGCGCGGGTCGAGGCCCTCCGCGAAGTCGACGCCAAGCTCTCCCTTGGCGCGGCGAATCGCGTCCGGATCAAGCTCCGCAACCGTTCGCGCTGGCCCCTGAAGCTGCAAGTGAAGGATTCGCCGCCGGTCAGATTCCGCACACCCGAGCGGATGCGGTCGCTATCCCTCGAGCCCTTCGGCAGCGGCGAGGTCACCTACGTGACGACGCCGCTGGAGCGGGGCGACTTCACCTTCGGCGACCTGTACCTGCGCGGCCGCGGGCGTCTCGGACTGACCGCCTGGCAGCGTCGCCTGCCGGCGACCCAGGAGGTCAAGGTCTACCCGAACCTGGTGGAGGTGGAGCGCTACGACCTCCTCGCACGGTCGCAGCGGCTGACGGAGGTCGGCTTCCATGCGCTCCGGCAGAGGGGAGAGGGGACGCAGTTCGAGAGCCTGCGGGAGTACGTGCCCGACGACGAGTTCCGCAGCATCGACTGGAAGGCCACGGCCCGGCGTGGCAAGCCCATCACCCGCCAGTACGAGGTGGAGCGCAGCCAGAATGTGATCCTCATGCTCGACACGGGGCGCATGATGCGGGCGCAGGTCAGCTCGCGTCCGCCGGGGACGGCCGGGGGAGAGCCCTTGCCCATGTCGAAGCTCGACCACGGCATCAACGCCGCGCTTCTGCTGGCCCACGTAGCGGTTGCCCATGACGACGCCGTCGGGCTGGTCGCCTTCGGCAGCAGCCTTCACTGCTTCCTCCCGCCACGCAAGGGCCGGGCGCAGATCGGGCGGCTCGTGGACCAGATGTACGCGCTCCAGCCTGCCCTGGAGGAACCGGATTACCCCCTGGCGTTCTCCCTCTTGACGCAGCGTTCGCGCAAGCGGGCGCTGGTCGTCGTCTTCACCGACCTGGTAGATGCCGACGCCTCGCAGCGGCTCCTGGCGCAGCTTGTGGCCTTGCGTCCGCGTTACTTGCCGCTGTTGGTGACGCTGCGTGATGGAGATCTGGAGCGCGTGGCTCGGGGAGTTCCGGCACAGGTCGAGGGAGCCTATCAGAAGGCGGTAGCAGGACAGGTGCTGGCCGCTCGCGAAACTGCTCTTGCGCGGTTGCGTGCGCGTGGTGTGCTCGTGGTCGACGTCCCTGCCGGGACCCTGTCGGTGGCCGCTGTGAATGAGTACCTGCGCCTCAAGAATACCGGACGGCTGTGACCGCCCAGGCGCGATCCTTACCGGAGTTCCGCGATGCCGACGGTGAACAGGCTGCCGCTCATCGGACAGTGCAACTGCTACCTGGTCGGCGACCCGGGAGCCTACATCCTCGTCGACGCCGGTTTCCGGGGTGCTGAGCGTCGCTTCCTGCGCCACCTCAAGGCGATGGGAATTGAGCCCGGCGACATCAAGCTCGCCTTGGCCACCCACGTCCATTTCGATCACGTCGGTTCACTATCTGCTCTGCGCGAACTCTGCGGGTGTCCGGTGATGGTCCATGCGGCGGAGGCCGATCTGCTGGCGAGGGGCGTCGTCGTCGTCCCGCCGGGCGCGACCTTCGGGGGACGCGTACTCTCCTGGTTCGGCAACCGTGTCACCCGATTCCTGCATTTCTCCCCGGTTCAGCCGGACCTCACCGTCACAGGGCCAACTTCGCTCGCAGAGTGGGGAGTCAACGCCCGGGTCGTACCGACGCCCGGACACACCCGCGGGTCGATCTCCCTCCTGCTACCGGACGGCGAGGCCTGCGTGGGCGACCTGATGGCGAACTGCCTGTTCTACGAGGGCTATGAGCTCTTCCCGCCCTTCGCGGAGGACATTGAAGCGATCTACACCAGTTGGGAGAAGCTGCTGGCGGTCGGCGTGCACACCTTCTACCCCGGCCATGGCCGCCCAATCCAGGCCCGCACACTACGCAACCACCTCGCCGGCGACGAGGCCGCACGTCGCCGTGAAGGCGCAGTCCCCGGCGAGGAACCGGCTGCGCCCTGACAGCTCCTGTCACCCGATCGCGCGATCACCCCGATCGCCCCGACACACGCTCTACCGGATTCGGAAGGTCCGGATCTGGAAGGGCTTGATCGCGAACCCGAACACCCCGTCCTCCATCGGCACCGGCTCCGCGTTCTCCTCGATCAGATTGCACGCCACGACCTCGCGCACCGGCACCTTTGTGATGTGCACCGTGACCTCGCCGCGGCTGCCGTAGGGCTCATAGAGCCGCAGGATGTCCCCGTCGCCGTCCTCGGCCGGCTTCCAGGTCTCCACGATGGCCGGTCCCTCCACTTGCAGGAAGGAGGTCGGCGGACGCTGGATGTCCGTCGGGATGCAGAACAGGGGCACGTTCAGCTCCCAACCACGCTGCGGGGTCCGTGCCTGTCGCCAGTCACCCTCGTGAGGGTATAGCGCATAGGTGAACTCGTGCTCGCCGAGGTCGGCCTTGGGGTCGGGGTATTCCGATCCGCGCAGCAAGGTGAGACGCAGGACGTTGCCCAGGGCATCATGGCCGTACTTGCAGTCATTGAGCAGGCTCACACCGTATCCGCCCTCGGACATGTCGGCCCAGTTCTGAGCGCAGACCTCGAACTTCTCCTCGTCCCACGAGGTATTCCGGTGCGTAGGCCGCTCGATGGCTCCGAACTGGATCTCGTAGGTCGCCTTGTCGGTGTGAATCGCCAGCGGGAAGGCCGCCTTCAGCATGGTCTGACGCTCTTGCCAGCTCACCCGGGTGCGGAACTCGACCCAGGGGATGTGGTGGTACAGGCTGATGTCCTGCACCAGCGTCGTCTCCCCGTGGGTGCGGGTGACCTGGATTGTCGCGCGGACCGGGCCGGTCTCGGTGACCTTGACCTCGGTGCCCGGATCCCAGTCATAGCGTCGCTGGGTCGAGGTCGTGTGGACGTTCCAGGCCGACTCGCGCTCAGGCCCATCCTGGAACAACTGGAGCTGGTTCGCGCACTGACCCTCTGCGATGACTTCCCGTCCAGCTCGCTTGTCCCACAGGCTGGTGATCTCGCCCTCTGCGTTGAGCTCGACGCGGAAGAAGTCATTCCCCAGGGCATGTCCAGACGCCGTCACCTTGCTGGTCTCAGGGAAGCCGGCCTCCAGCTCCAAGACAGCGCCACCGACCGGGGGTGTGCCTTCTCCCGCCACCAGGATCATCAGTTGGTCACCGCGGCGACCGACGATCTGCACCGGCACCGGCCGCCCACCGAAGACTGCGGAGAGGTCGTCGCCGATGTCCGGCACGAGGAGCTCCACCAGTCCGTCGCGCTCCCAGGACAGCGAGTTGAGGACGCCATAGCGCAGAGTGTCGGCAACGTCGCCGATGATCGGCCGGATCGCCTGGCTGCCCAGTGCAACCGCCGCCTGGAACACCTCGGTATGCGCCTGCCGGGCCTCTTCGTAGGTCTCGCCGACCGAACTCCCGGGCAGGATGTCATGGAACTGCATCAGCAGGACTTTCTCCCAGGCATCGCGGAGCACGGAGATGTCGACGGGGACACCGAGACGCCGGGCCACTGTCGCCGACATCTCGGCATTGCGCAGTGCCAACTCACACCGGCGGTTGGCGCGCTTGATCTGTCCCTGGGTAGTGTAGGTCGCCCGATGGGTCTCCAGGTACAGCTCGCCCACCCAGGTGGGAAGCGTCGGAGCGGCAGAACGGGTCTCGGCGAAAAACTCCTCACTCGTGCCCAGACGGCAGGCCGGTAGCCCTGGGAATCCCTCTGAGGACGAAGACTCCTTGTCACTGGGCTGAAGGCCCTCGCAGGCCCGAAGGGCAAACTCCATCTGCTCCTCGTTGACGCCGCCGCCGCCGTCCCCGTAGCCGAAGGTGAACAGCTCGTCCGGGTAGGCCTCCTTCTCAAGGTAGGTCCGCCAGGCCTCGGCCAACTGCTGCGGTGTCGGACTGCCGTTGTAGGCCCCGCCGCCGAGTTTCGGGATATGCGCCAGCACACGACTGCCGTCGACACCCTCCCACCAGAACAGGTGATGGGGGAAGGGATTGCGAGCCTGCCAGTGCAGCTTCCAGGTCCAGAAGTTGTCAATGCCGCAGCCGGCCAGAATCTGCGGCAGGCCGGCGTTGTGGCCGAAGACATCCGGCAGCCAGCACACCGTCGGCCGGGTCCCGAACTCCTCTTTCCAGAACCTCAGGCCGTACAGTATCTGGCGGATCAGCGACTCGCCGGAGGTTACGTTACAGTCAGCCTCAACCCACATGCCGCCGGTGGTCTCCCAGCGCCCTTCCGCCACCAACCTCTGGATCCGCGCGTAGAGCTCCGGGTAGTACCGCTTCGTGAAGGCATAGAGTTGCGGCTGACTGCAGGAGAACCGGTACTGCGGGTAGCGCTCCATCATCCAGCAGGCCGTGGAGAAGGTGCGGGCGCACTTGCGAAGGGTCTCCTTGATTGGCCACAGGTAGGCGACGTCGATGTGAGTGTGGCCCGTAAGGAAGATATGACCGCCCTCCGGGTCGGGGCTGATGCTGCTCACCCTCTTGGCCAGGAGCTCTCGGGCCTGGGCGACTTCGGCCAGGATCTGCTCCCGGTCGCCGGTGAGGCGGAAGGCCAGAAAGGCCTCCTCGAGGGCTGTGCCAAGCAGGGCCTTGCGTCGCTCATCGGTGATCGCGGCGAAAGCCTCATAGGCGAACCGCAAGTCCCAGTAGGCCGCTTCGAGCTCGGGGTTGACCTGCACCAGGTGCGCGCCGCCGAAGGAGCTGGTCTTGCCCGACAGGCCGGGCTCGCAGCGCACCCGCGGAACCGAATCGAACTCCAGAAGCAGGTCCAGCTCCTGCCCGACGGGAACCGGACACCGGCCATGCTGCCTGTCCACTCCGGCCCAGGGCTTGCCGTTCAGCGTCAGAAGCCCCTCCAGGTCGTCGATCCCGAAGCGCAGGAAGGTGCAGTCAGGGTCCCAGTCCGGTGGCACTTGCGCTTTGGTCCGCAGGAAGACGGTCACGCCGGCGGGCCAGCGAGAGGAGTCCGGGACTCTGTGCCAGTCTTCGAGATACTCGTACCGCTCAGGTCCGTGGTGGAGGGCGGTTCTTGCCTCCCAGGGGCTGACGCAGAGGCTGCGCTCTGTTGCCAGGCCCTGCAGTATCTGGAGCTTCTTGATGATGATGCGCTCATCCATCGGCCCAAGCCTCACCTTCTGGAGTGGCATATTGCTGTGTGGCAGGAAATGCATCCACTGCAACGAAGAAGATAGCGGCTGTTGACACTACCACAGGTCACAGCACACAGGACGGTGTGAATCATGCCTGACAGCCTGAATCTCAACGGAACATGGCTCGTGTCTTGGACAGAGGGGCTTCACGGCCGTTCCACTGACGTACAGCCCGAACCCGTAGATGCACTTCGGTACTTCCCTATACAGGTTCCCTGCGAGCTGCACCGAGCCCTTGCTGATTCCGGGCTTCTTGATGACCCCAATCTTGGCCTTAACAGTCTCAAGGCCCGCTGGGTTGAAGAGCAGCAATGGGTGTACCGTACGACCTTCAATGCCCCGGAGGAGGCGCTGCGCGAGCCCACCTGGCTGAGCTTCGACGGCCTGGACCTGAACGCCGTGGTCTATCTGAACGGTCAGGAGGTCGGCAAGCATAGCAACGCCCACCGGCCCTGCCGCCTCACGGTCACAGACAAGCTGCGCAAGGGCGAGAACACGCTGTGTGTCGTGCTGGAGAGCGGGCTGTATGGTGTCGCCGACCGCGAGGGCAAAGCCTACAGCCAGGCTACCGAGACACTGCTCAACAAGCGGCACTGGCTGCGAAAGGCCCAGTACCAGGTCGGGTGGGACTGGAACCCACGGATGATCAACGTCGGCATTATTGGCGATGTCCGCCTGGAATGGGGCGCACTGCCCTGGATCGACCAGCTTGTGGCCCTCCCGGACCTGGAGCGCGACCTTCAGACCGCTCGACTACTGGTGCGCGCGGTTGTCCACAACCCCGGAGAGACCACTTCCGGGGTTCTGCGGGTGGCAGTGTCTGATCCGGGTGAGACCCGCCTCAGACACGGGCATGTTGAGATGGAGCTTCCACCCGGCGAGAGTTGTCCCGAACTGACGCTGCAGATCGAGAAGCCGCAGTTGTGGTGGCCGGTCGGGCACGGCGGCCAGCCCCTTTACAAGGTCGTGGCAATACTCGAGGTCGGCGGCCGCAAGGTCTCGGAACGTCGCAAGCGCACCGGCCTTCGGCGAATTGAGATCGACCGCTCACCCCACGCAGAGGGTGGCGAACACTTCGCCCTCAAGGTAAACGGTCGCCCGATCTTCTGCAAGGGCGGGAACTGGGTCCCTCCCGACATGGTCGTGCCGGGCGTCGAGGAGCAGCGCTTCCGCGACCTTGTGAACCTGGCGATCGAGGCCAACTTCAACCTCCTGCGGGTATGGGGAGGCGGCTGGTATGCCTCGGACAAGCTCCTGAACGTGTGCGATGAGCGCGGTGTGTTGGTCTGGCATGACCTGGCCTTCGCCTGCTCCAAGTACCCGGGCGATGATCCCGGCTTCGTCTCCGAGGTGCGCCAGGAGATCACCTGGAACGCCAGAGACATGGCCTCGCACCCGTCACTGGTGGTCTGGTGCGGCAACAACGAGTTGGAGTGGGGCGCCTGGGCCTGGGGCTATGTAGACGGCTACAAGGCCCTGCCCGACTACCACCTCTATCACCACACCATCCCGGTGATCCTGAAGCGCGAGGACGACTCCCGGCCCTACTGGCCGAGTTCGCCCTACTCACCCGACCACCAGTTCCCCAATGAGCCGACGGTGGGCGATCAGCACCCATGGTCGGTGAGCCTGGGCGAGCACGGCCCCGACTTCTGGGCCTACCGCACCTTTGTGGACCGGTTCCCGAACGAGGGCGGTGTCCTGGGCGCCAGTTCTCCGGCTACCCTGCGGCAGTGCCTGGGCGACGACCTGAAGTTCCGCTCGGTCGCCTGGGAACACCATGACAACGCCGCCAACTTCTGGCGGCCGGAAGAGGGCCTTACGTACCGGGCCGTCAAGTTCTGGCTCGACCGCGACCCGCGGAATATGGACCTGGAGCAATACTGCTTCGCCAGTGCGCTCCTGCAAGCGGAAGGCCTGGCCGAGTATATCAGCAACTACCGGCGGCGGATGTTCACCAGCTCCTCGGCGATCTTCTGGATGTACAACGACTCCTGGCCCACCACTCACGGCTGGACGATCGTAGACTACTACCTGCGCCGCAAGCTGGCCTATCACCCCGTGCGCCGGGCCTTCCAGCCGATCACCGTCGTTCTGGCCGAGGAGGGCGACCAGGTGACGGTCTGGGGTGTGAACGACAGCCCTGACGACTGGAGCGGGGTCCTGCGCCACGGGCTGTTCCGCTTCGACGGCGCAACACCCCGTGACGAGACTTTCGCTGTTACGCTTCCGGCAAACATGTCGGCGCCGCTGACCCAGATCCCACTCAAGGACTGGGACAAGCAGGGGCCCAAGCGCACCGGGGCCTTCGGCGTGTTGCTCGAGGGTGACCGGGTCGTTGCCCAGCACCGTCTGCTGCGCGAGCGGTTCAAGTGCCTGAAGCTGCCGCGGCCGGAGATCGACGTGGTCGTTGAGAACGGAGTTGCGCGTTTCCGTTCGTCGGGCTTCGTATGGGGCGTGTGCCTCGACCTGGACGGCGAGGCCCCGCTGGCGGACAACGCCTTTGACCTCCTGCCGGGCCTTGAGTACGTGGTGCCCTGGCCGGAGGGTCTGGAGGCTCCTCGGGTGCTCCACACCGGAAATGAGCTGGTGCGGCAGTAGGCTCCGGGGCGCCTGACAGGCTGTTTGCGATTGCATAGCCACCTGACACCTGCTGTCAGGTGGCTATGTGAGTTCTACAGCACCTCTGGCCAGGGCATCAAGCTTTGCTGGAGGCGTGTCGGGCGTCGCTGGGCTGCCCATGCTGACGACGAGTCTTGGGCCGGCGGCGTCCCACTGGCGTCTCACGTCGGCGGCGATCCGCTCCGGACTGCCATCACGAAGCAGGACGGCGCTGGTGTTGCCAAAGAGCAGTTGTTTCGCCCCGAGCTCCGCCCGGAGCTGCCCCAGGTCAACCACGAACCCCTTCTTGGACTCCTCGAAGGCCAGGGCGTCGGCCTCCAGAGCGCCGAGATGCTCCAGACGACCTGCCGGCGATCCGCAGTAGTAGTAGATCACGCGCAGGCCCAACTGCTTGAGGCCGTGGATCAGGTCGCGGGTCGGCGGATAGGCGACCTTCAGGTAGTCCTCCGGCGAGATCAGGTCGGCGCTGGACAGACACTCCTCGACATAGATGCAGGGAACCCCGGCATGGCGCAAGGCTTGGGCCTGAGAGAGAGACTGCCGCAGGCTTAGCTCGCACAGCGCCTCCAGGACCTCGGGACGCTCGCGCAGCGCGACCATCATCCCCAGGAACCCCAGGCGACTGTAGGCGTGCCACATGGGGCTTCCCAGTGAGGCGGTCAGCAGGTAGCTGTCGCCGAATCGCTCAACCGCACCCGCTGGGAGCTCCGTCTTCCCGGCGTCAATCAGCTCCTGTGCCGAGGCGACCGGCTGGCGGCGCAGATCCTCGGGCTCCGGCAGGTCACCCGCATCCCACACATCCGGCACCGAAGCGTCGTAGGGTGCCAGTAGGTCTTCCGGCTCGCGGCGCCGTGGTGTGTGGCGCAGGCACTTGCCGGTCGGGAAGGTGACTTTGACGGTCTCAAGGGCTTCCCGGCCCGACCCGAGGCGTGTTGGTAGCCAGGCCGGTCGCTCGGTGAAGACCGCACAGGCCCGGGCAAAGGCCTCAAGCTGCGCCTCGATCTCCTCGGAGTGGCTAAGGCGCAGGCTGCTGTCGCCCTCTGCCAACTCGGCATAGACCTCGGCCAGACGCTGACGCCGCAGCGGCTCCAGGTACAGATCCAGGTACAGCGGCGCAAAGGCCGGCGGCCTCGGAGCATCACCCTGAAGGGCCGCGACCAGAAGCGCCTTCTGCGGTCGTTGCTCACCACTCATCTCGGGCACCCTCCCCTGGTTGAACCTTCGCAGTATGCTCGGCCTCGCTGCACGCGTCAGGTCAGTTCGAGGAAGTCCTCGGTCTCACGCATCCACTCAGAGAGCCGCTCCCGCAGCTCCTGCCGGACGGGCTGCTTGGCGCTGTCGCCCGCCATGTTGCGCATCTCGTAGGGGTCCTCGCACAGGTCATACAGCTCGTCGATATCCTCAGCGTTCCAGATATACTTGTGGTCGCCGCTGACCACGCAGCGCTGGTAGAGGTCTGGTGCGGCATTGCCGTTGTACTCGCTGAAGGCGGCTTCGCGGACCCCGGTCGCGCTACCCTCCAGAACGCCGCGCAGGGAATGGCCCTGTACCCGCGAGGGCACGGGGATGCCGGCGTAGTCCAGGAAGGTCGGCAAGAGGTCAACGTGGCTCGTAAGGCAGGACCGACGGCCGGGGGTGATACCGGGGCCGCTGATCATCAGCGGCACATGGGCCGATTCCTCGTAGCAGACCATCTTCTGGAAGTAGCTGTGGACACCGAGCATCTCCCCATGGTCGGGGTGGAAGGCGATGAGCGTGTTGTCGGCGTCGCCTCGCGCCTCCAGCGCTGCGAAGACCTTGCCGATGCACTCATCCACCAGGGTTACACAGCCCCAGTAGGCTGCCCAGGAAGCCCGCCATTCGTCGAGAGAGCGGCCTGCTCCCACCTGACCGGGGAGGTGCCGCAGGTGCATCCGGGGCTTGCCCTCCTGGGTTCCGGGCAGGTTCGGCGGGAAGGTGACTTCCTCGGGCGAGTACATCGACGCATAGGGTTCGGGAATCACAAAGGGCGGATGCGGGAGCCACAGGAAGCACAGGCAGGCGAAGGGCTGATCCTGTGGCGCCTGCGCGACAAACTCGGCCGCCTTCCGCGCATAGAAGACGTCCAGGAAGTCCTCCAGCGGGAAGGGATGCACCCCGGGCACTGGGGAGGAGTAGAACATCGAGCGTGTCTCGTCGCCGACGCGGGTCGGGCACTCGTGTTGGTGCGGCCGCATCGAGGGGAAGCAGAGCCCCCTCTCCTCCGCGTACCGGGTGTGCTCGGCCTTGCTGAGGTAGGTCGAAAAGCAGCCACGTTGCCGCAAGGGCGGCTCAGCACGCACGTGGTCGACGCCGGTATGCCCCACATGGTAGCCCGCCTGCGCCAGCAACTCCGGCAGCGTGACCTCGTCCGGCTTCAGAACGCTGTCCTTACGGAAGCGCGTCGATCCGAAGCCGTTGATGATCGCGCCGCAGGAGTGGGTGTACCGTCCGGTGTGGAGAGAGGACCTCGCGGGAACACAGAGCGGACAGGTTGTGTAGTGGCGGTCGAAGACGACCGACCGACTCGCGAGACGGTCCAGGTGCGGGGTCCTGACCGGCGTCTCCGCATAGGCCCCGACGCAGTCCAGGCGATGCTGGTCCGTCATGATCCAGAGGATATTCGGCGGCATCCTGTACCTCCCGGGTTCTGCCTCAGCCCTTCTCGCTTCCCGACCGACACACCTGCAAGCTGAGCGTCGGCGGCGCGCTCTCAAACAGAGGAACACAGGAGGGAGGTCTTCGCGCACCTAAGGGACAAGGTGTATACTCTGGCTTCCGCCGATCCCACACCCACCGCAAAGGAGAGCCGTACAATGCCCGGCACACTATCCATCCGAGAAGGTGTCTTCGGCTCCTGGCAGAACGCCGTGGAGTACGCCCCGACCGCTGGTATCAACGCCCTGGAGATTGGCGTCCGTCCCCTGGACCAACTCAAGGAGCTTGCCGCTGCAGCCGAAGCCGTTGGTGTGCAGATCCTGACCCTGGCGGGAAGCGTGAACCTCGACCAGGAGGAGTCCATCGACGCCGCCATCCAGACCCTCGAAGCCTGCCATCAGCTACGGGTGGGCATCTTCTTCTGCTCCGCCACCGGCAAGGAACTCGACCGCGAGATCCACATGGCGAGGCTCCGGAACCTGGGCGACGAGGCGAAGACGCGCGGCGTGACGATCTCGCTGGAGACCCATCCGCCCTTCTGCCAGAATGCCGACGGGATGCTCCAGACCATGAGCGAGCTCAACCATCCCAACGTGCGCATCAACCTGGACACCGCCAACATCTACTACTACAACGAGGGCCTCTCCAGCGCCACGGAGCTCGAGCGGGTCATCGATGTGGTGGCCAGCGTGCACCTGAAGGACACCGACGGCGGCTTCCACTCACCGAACTTCCCGGTTCTGGGAGAGGGCATTGTCGACTTTGCGCGGATCCGCGGAATCCTTGAGGCAGCCAGTTTCACCGGCCCGATGACGATCGAGCTTGAGGGCCCCGTCGTGTCGGGTAAGGACCTGCCTGCATGCGTGGCCATCTGCAAGGCCTGCACGGACTTCGCGAAGAACAGCGGGCTCGTGTAGCTGCTGACCACGCCCCGTTGGGAGGCTGTCGCATGGCTAACAACTGCTTGTTCTGCAAGATTGCAGACGGCTCGATCAAGAGCGATATTGTCTATTCGAACGACCACGTCGTCGCCTTCCGTGACATCAACCCGCAGGCGCCGGTGCATGTGCTGGTGATTCCCCGCCGGCACCTCGAGAACGCCACGGCAGTACTGCCGGAAGACGATGCCATGGTCGCCGAACTCCTGCGGGCCGCGGCTGAGGTAGCTCGTCAGGAGGGCATTGCTGGGTCGGGCTATCGTCTGGTCATCAACAACGGGCCGGATGCCGAGCAAAGCGTGCCGCACTTGCACGTGCACGTTCTCGGCGGACGTCCGATGAGCTGGCCTCCGGGATAGACCCTGTGAGAACCGCCGGACTCGCACCGCCTTGAGCGGCCACGCGGGAATCTGAGCAAGAACGAACCGGACCGGACCCTTGCGCCTTCCCCTGTAGGAAGCTGCCCTGGTCCGGTCCGATGGTTCTGGCTCTGGGTTCACGTGGCCCTGCGCCACGGCGGGACGCTAACCGGTTATCTGCCCGAGCGCGGCCAAGGCATCATCGTAGTCGGGCTCGGAGGTCATCTCCGGGACGATCTGCACGTACCTGACCACGTCGTCAGCGTCGAGGATGACGACTGCGCGCGCCAGTAGACCGAGTTCCTTGATACGCAGGCCCCAGGCGAGGCCGAAGTTCTGGTCGTAATAGTCGGAGGTGGTGATGAGGTTCGACACGGACGCCGCCTGACACCATCGCTCCTGGGCAGGGGGCAGGTCCATGGAGGCGGTGACGATGACGGCCTTGTCGCCAAGCGCCCCCGCCTCCTGGTTGAAGCGCCGGGTCTGGAGGTCACAGACCGGGGTATCCAGCGACGGGACGACGTTGAACAGGCGGAGCTTGCCGGCATCGGTGGCGAGGGTGTAGGCGCTGTCCGGCGCCAGGCCTCGGCGAAGAGTGAACTGGGGAGCCTTCTGACCAACCTGCAGGGCCGGGCCGAGAAGGGTCAGTGGATTGCCCCTGTGAGTGACTACTCCGCCACGCTCGATGGGTGTTGCCATGACGATCCCTCCTTGTCTGGTTGCCTGTCGAGGTGCTCTGGACACTAGCGTATACCCAGTACGCACCGCAGCCACACCCGGAAGAGTCGGATTCTGCGACCGACTCACAGGCCGGCGAAGCGGAATCTCGTATGTGGCGGAACCCGCCGATGGGCGTGGTGAAGAACCGGGACATGGCCACGAAAACACCATCAAGAGGGCGCAGTTGCGGTTGTTTGACTTGCCCGGAATCGCCGTGCTATACTTCGCCCAAAGGCTTAGTGGTTTGGGGAGAGGCCGCTCAGGATCACAGTCCGCCCCAGGGGGAGTCCGCGTCGTGGGACAGCTCATCACGATTGAGAAGTGGGCCGAGAACCTCGAGGAAGTGACCCTGAACCGGTGGCTGAAGCAGGAGGGGGATCGGGTTGAGGAGGGCGACTCGCTGTGCGAGATCATCACCGACAAGGTGACCTTCGAGTACGAGCTTGAGACGCCCGGAGTGCTCCTGCGCACCTACTGCCCCGAGAGGAGCGTCCTGCCGATTGGGTTCGCGATCGCTTTCCTTGGTGCGGCTGACGAGGCCCTTCCTGAAGGCGTTGAGGCCGAGAATCAGCGGCTCCTGCAGGCACACACTGCGAAGGCGGCTCTGGAGCTTGACCTGGAGGTTCCGGCCGGCAAGGCGGTCCGGCAGCCTCAGCGGCCGGTCGCCGAGCATCGAGTTCGCGCGACACCGGCCGCCCGCCGGGTCGCTCGCGAAGCCGGCGTGGCTATCGAGGAGGTCGCGAACTGGAAGGATGCGCCAGAGGCGGTCACTGAGGCCGACGTGGAGGCGTATCTGCAGCAGCGTTAGCACCCCCTCTCGTGAAGAACGGGAGGTGTCGATCCGGCGGATTCATGGCTGGTGGCGGCCCGGTCGTCCGGGGAGGCCCCTGCAGTGTGGAAGCTCAGAGGCAGCGGCAAAGCGAGCGAGGACAGCGGGCGTGTGCCGCCTGCACCTGCGGAGGTGAAGCCCGAGGAAGAGGAACCTTCGGGCAAGCTGCGTCGTCGTGCCGGTTGCCTGTGGAGCTTCTTCACCGAGCCCTTCGGCATTCTGGCCGCGACGATTGTGGTGGCGATCTTCGGCCGTGCCTACCTGATCCGCCGTGCCAAGAAGCTCCGCGAGCGACGACGTACCCACGAGGAGTCGCCACGACATGAGTGATCTCTCCGGCAAGGTGGCCCTGGTCACAGGTGCCTCCCGGGGCCTTGGTCGCGCGATCGCACTGCGACTGGCCCAGGCAGGTGCGGACGTCGCGGTCAACTACGCTTCGAGTGACGAGGCTGCGCGGAAGGTGGCCGAGGAGATCACGGCTCTGGGCCGTCGCTGTCTGGTCGTCAAGGCTGATGTGCGGGACCAGGTGGCAGTGGATGAGATGATGGCGGCCATCAGCGCGGAGTTCGGAGGCCTGCACATTCTCGTCAACAACGCGGGCGTCGTCCGCGACCAGTACCTGACCTTCATGAAGGACGAGGCCTGGGACGAAGTCGTCGATGTGTCGCTGAAGGGCTCCTACCGAGTCACGAAGCGGGCAGTGAAGCTGATGCTCAAGGCGCGATGGGGGAGAGTGGTCAGCATCGCCTCAGACGCGGGGCTGATGGGCGACCCACGCCGCACGAACTACTCGGCGGCCAAGGCCGGACTGATCGGCTTCACGAAGGCGCTGGCCCGCGAAGTGGCTGCCCAGGGCATCCTGGCGAATGCCGTCGCGCCGGGGATCATCGAGACCGACCTCACGGCCGACATGGAGGCTCCGCGTCAGGAGGCGCTGCTCAAGATGATCCCGCTGCAGCGCTTCGGAAAGCCCGAGGAGGTCGCCGGCCTGGTAGCCTTCCTGTGCTCAGAGGAGGCCTCGTACATCACGGGTCAGGTGTTCGTGGTCGATGGTGGGCTGAGGATGTAGGCGGGGCAGCCCTGCATCAGTTGATGGATAGAGAAGAGCCGTCCTCGTACTCCAGCACGACGACCTGGTCGCCTTGCTCCCGCACGAAGGCATAGCCCGCATCCGTGGCCAAGTCCATGCCTCGTGCCATTCCCCCTGCCGCATCTCTCCGCCGCACCACGATTCTGTCTTGCTGGTTCCCGCTGTGCACCTCGATCAGGTAGGCCTGCGGGGTCTGTGTCGCCTCGACAGTGACCTCAGGTTCCGTGCCCTTGAAGGGCTGCAGCAGGACGCAGTAGGCACCCGTTGCCCGGGGTGCGATGACCTTGCGCAGGCCGATGTAGGGGATGGTCTCCCAACCGGGATCGCCAGGCTTGAGTGCGGGACCTCCGGGCAAGGGATCGAAGGCCGGCGAGACGCCATCGTAACCGCCACAGAGACCCTCGTCGATCGTCGCCCCGCGAAGGCCCAGGCCACGAGCGAACACCGCAGACAGCCCAAACCCTCCCTCGCGCCAGAAGACGAAACGCCCCGCAGTCCCGGATTCCCGTCGTCCGCCAACGTGCAGCAGCCACTCCGCCGGTCGCTCTCGGGTCGCGCGATTCAGCAGCTCATCCAGGATCAGGAAATAGCCCCCGCGGGGATGGAACACGGTGCGACGGTGCGTCAGGTCCGGGTAGGCCTCGTGCTCCGCAGCCACCACGTCGTACCTGGGGCGGCTATGGAAGGCCACTAGCTTGCCGTCCACCGGGCCCTGCGATTGGCCATCCACCAGGACTGTATTGTGCGCCAGGGTCTGACGGTGCCAGGCTTCCTGCTGGTCCGGTGCAGCGTTGGGCTCGGGAGCGCACCCGGCATCAAGCACCCAGGGCTGGCCCTGCGCGTAGAGGAGGAAGCTGAGGCGGTCGAAGTGCCCATGCTCGCCACCATGGCGTCCCCAGTCCAGCAGCAGGTAGTTGGAGGTTTCCGACCAGTCGTCGCGCAGGACCGCGAAGCCCGTGTCGGGGAGCAGGACAGAGCGGGAGTCCGGATCACGGGGCTCCAGGCCTGCGGCGATCGGATGGAGGAAATCGACCTCCGCCGGCGTGATGCGACCGGCCTTCAGCCAGTCCCCGCGCTGGAAGAGGTTGAGCGCATCGAGAAACCAGGGGCAGGCGGCGAGCGGAGTGGTGAGGGAGTCGTTGATCCCCGGCAGCTCTCCGAGGGGTGTCGCGATCTGCGCCGCCCAGTTCAGGGCCGCCTCCAACGTGACCTCGGTCTCGCCCCACTTGCGCTCCATCAACTGGTTGTCGCCGAGCTGCCGGGCGACCTTGAGGTAGCGGAGAAGCTGATCGAGAACCAGCGCCTGGCGGCCCGGGTCGGACTCGATTTGCCCGCCGTCGGCCATGAAGTCGGCCATCACGTTGTTGAGCCGCTCCTCGACAAGCGCCCGCCAGTGTGGTGCCTCCGGCAGGCTCGGAGCGTAGAGGGCGATGGAGCCCAGGCCGCAGGTCCAGACGCCCTGGTCGGCACCGAGTACCGGGGAGAGCTCGACGGCGTAGGCCGCCCGTTGCCCCAGCCGGCGCAGGTAGTTGAAGACCAGCGCATGGTCGAGAGGATGCAGGCCCTCCCAGTGGGCGATCAGATCATAGGCGGAGGCGGCGTCGTAGAGCTCGTAGCCCTCGCTGAGGGGTGACTGCCAGGGCAGCGGCGTCTTCAGCACCCCGGAGAGGTAGAAGCGAGAGATGCAGGCCTGCATGGCCTCCCAGGACTTCTGAGCATAGCGCTCCTCGCCCGTGACGGCGAAGGCCAGGGCGCAGGACTGGCGGAGCGCGATCAGCGCGGACATGGTCTGGGCGCTGTCTCGGGGTGGTTGAGGAGCAGTGCCCTCCGGCGCGGTAGTGGGCTCCTCGCCGGGCAGAGGACGGTCGACTGCCTCCTGGACGCTCTGGAGGAAGCTCTCCACTTGCTGCTTCACCGCACTGTCCTTGAGTAGGGCGTCCTGCAGGGCCCTCACCTGTGCCGGTGCGAGCAGCAGGTAGAGGCCCGAGGAGGTGTAGAAGTCGCGGAACTGCAGCAAGGAGGCAGGCTCCAGAGGCTGCTCGAAGGGCTGGTCCGGGTAGAGCTCGCGCTGGAGTAGTCTGGTCGGGTCGGCCGTCGGGAGCTCCTCGACTTGGCCCGCAAGGAAGCGCGCCGAGACACCGGGCACCTCGCCTGCACAGTTGGCAGGCAAGGTGCCCGACAGGAACCACGCACAGCCCACAACCCAGAGGAGCCCGTAGAGCGTGGCGCCTCGTCTGGAACAGCAGGTGTGGTCCGTCGGCAGGTCACGCCGACCTGTCCTATCGCGTGCTCGGCGCGTCATTGATGCTTCCCGAATCTACGCAGGATACCCCGCATAGACGAGGAGATTGCGGATCAGTTTGGTGCAGACCTCGCGTTTGGCGGCGTCCTGGGAGCCGGGATCAGCCACCGGTCGGTCGAAGCTGGGGTTGACCACCAGCACTTCACCTGCGCCAACCTTCGCCTGCAGGATCGCAGGGCTACCGTTGAGGGTGGAGGCCAGAGTCTTCCAGCCCGGTGCTGCGAGGGCCACAGTGTCGTAGCTCGTAACTTCCGACAGGTCCTGGATCCGGTTCGGTGTGCTGAAGAGCGCATGCCCCGGTGTCTTGATGTCTCCCGTCCTGTCGTCGGTGTCGCTGACTGCCAGGTCGAGAGGCAGGAAGGCGGGCGACCACTGGTCGTCGTTGAGCTGCCCGACGATCAGCTTGCCGCCGGCCGCGACCCAGCGCTCCAGACGTTGAGTAGCGGAGCGGATCTTGCCGAAATCCTTGGTGTATGCCTCGTCGCCCACGATCAGCGTCCGGTAGCGGAGAAGGTCGCTATCGCTGAGAGCCGACAGGTCGGCGATGACCTCAGGCTTGACGCCGACTGCCTCAGCGGCCTGCGCCAGCGGGTCGCCCTCGCCGGTCACCCAGCCGATGCGGTCGCCGAGCTTCTGCGGAGCGACCACGGTGACGGACAGGGGAAGAGGAGTGTTGCTCGCCTCACCACGCTGCAGACTCAGGGTTGCGGTATACGTGGTGCCGTCGGCTGCGTTCTGCGGCACCCGCACCTCCACAGCCGGTCCAAAGGCGGTTCCGACGGGCGCTTCCCATTCCGCCTGTCTGGGTAGTTGGAGCCAGTTGTGCGCATCGTCGGTCACCGAGAGCTTGCAGGCAAGAGGCTTGCTGCCCGCGTGGACGATCAGAGGGTTGACTTGCCTGGTCTCGCCGGGTGCGAGATACACGTGACTGCGCATCTCGGCACGCTCCATATCCGGCCCAAAGGTCAGCTCAGGTGCGTCGGCGAGGCCCAGGGCGTTAAGCTCGGAGAGCATCCAGGGCATGAAGCAGGTGAACTGGGTGAAGGTCTTGCCGAAGGAGCTGAGGCCGCCGCGATACATGAACATTGAGGTGGCTTCGAGCAGCAGGTCCTTATTGGCGTGTTCCGGGTCGATGCGGCAGCCATAGGCCAGGCCGTCTCCGTTGAGGCTGACGGTCCAGGCGCCTCCCTTGGTCTGGAAGGTCTTGCACTGGGAGTAGGCAAAGCCCTTGTCGGCCGGCACGTACATCTCCCGCCACTGCGCCTCGCAGCCCTTGAGGTAGGCGGCCCGCAGGTCCTCCCGGGGCTGAGCGAGATCGTACATTTTGAGGCCGTGAAGGAGGACGCCGGTCATGAAGGCCTTGCAGCCCCAGCAGCGCGGCGTGTGCTTGCACTCATTCGGGTCCTGCCAGTGACCCCAGATGCCGCGGTCGGGGTGCTGCGTCCAGATCATGGTATCGGCGACGAGTTTGGAGGCGTTCAGGTAGGTCGGGTTGCTGGTGATGTTGTAGGTGCCCATCAGGCCGGTCATGGCCCAGCCAGCCTGCCGCTCAGCGCCATAGCGGAAGTCGGTGGTACGGGCGGAGAGCCACTCGGCGACGCTTTGTGCCGTCTCGAGGAAGCGTGGGTCGCCGGTCAGGGCGTACACGTACGCGTGGCCCTCGCACCAGCTGTGGCCGGAGTCATGAGGACCGGTGTTGAACCAGCCCATGTCCTTCCAGGACTGGTCGAAGTAGCCGCCGGTGTGCCCGGTGCAGTGCTCGTACTCAGCCCCGATGTTTGAGGGGTTCGACCAATAGTGAACCGTGTCCACGTCGGCCTTGTGACGCTCCATCTGCTCGGCACGCCAGAGCATGTCGAGGTTGCCCGTGCGGGCAAAGTTGGCGGCCATCGCCCACTGGGTGTCGTACTCGCCGTTGCCCCAGTTCCAGGTCCGTTCCCCGAACCAGTCGCCGTAGTTCATGAAGCCGTACTCGCGAATCTGCTCGCGTCGCTGCATGAACTGGCCAAAGGCGCTGTCCAGGGTCGTCTCGTAGCCATCGAACTTGCCCGGCGTGCGCGGGAACATCGGACCGAAGGCGCCACTTGCGCAGTACCACTGAGGGTCACAGGCAGCGAAGAGAGGCTTCTGCCAGAAGAGGCCTGCGGAGTACTGACCAGCTGCCGCCGAGATGGGAGAAGGCTGGTAGTCTACGGCAAACTCGGTGTTGAGTCGGACGCCCTGTCGGACCTTGTAGCGGCCCTTGTCGCACCAGAAGTAGAGCTTGTTGACGTCGTCGTCGCTAGCGCCTGCGTACTGGTCGGCGGGGAGCTTCGGATGGAGCTCGACTAGCAAGCCGTTGTCGTCGGCGCTGAGGGCCTTCGGGTAGAGTTGCCAGAAGTCGCGGATCACCACTGCGAGCGACTGTGGCCCACGGGCCAGGAGCCAGCCATTGGCACGCTTGCCCGCAGTCTCGCCGGCGGTGAAGCGGTTGTCTTCGTCCTGCAGCAGGCGTTCGCCCGCCTTGAGGGGCAGGGCTTTGCCGTCGCCGCCGCAGGTGAACTGAGCCCCCGCGAGTGCCGCCGGGATCCTGACCCGTACTCCCTGGAACAGGCTCATGTCGGCGGTGGTCACGTCGTTGTCGAGGCACAGGCTGGTCTTGACGAAGGGCTGACCAGCCCAGAAGGTCAGGCGGCAGACGTAGCGCATGAAGCCGGTGCCGGTGGCGCTGACCAGCTTGCCCTTGATGCACAGGGTCGTGCGGACCGGACCAGCGTCTTCGACAAGGATCTGCTCGGGCGGTGCAAGGGCCGACGAGTAGACGACACCCTCGGCGTCAGTGATCTCGAACCCGCAAGCCCTGGGGTCTCCTGCCGAGACAGGCTTGCCCGCGACGCTTACCTGCGCGAAGGGAGCGAAGCCGTCAGCGGCGATCTGGAGGGTCACTGCCCCGGTGTCAACCACTACCGGCGCTGTGAGGACTGCGAGGGGTTGGCCGACGGTGGTGCCCTTCGAGGCAGCGGAGGTCACCGTCACTCCGGGCTTGGCCTCGGCGGCCGCCACCGGGCATTCCAGGACATAGGTGGCGTCCTCGGAGGTTGCGGTCTTCGCAAGGAAGTCGACCAGCATCCAGCGGATGTCACCACTGGGCCAGCGCGAGGTTACCTTGAACTGCGCGGGAACCACGTCTCCCTTGCTGTCCAAGAGGCGGCACTGGGCCGGGTCGGCGACCGTCCCGTCGGGTAGCGGAACGCCGGAAGTCACAGGCCAGTCCGCCCGGGGCCGGTAGGTAGGCTCGTGGACGGTGAGCGTGATGCGCTGGGCGGTTCTCGCCCTGTCCGCAGCCAGGCCCAGTTCATTGCGACGGTGGGCTGCCGCGTTGCGCCAGACCCGGTAGGAGGCTGTGGCAGTCTGGGCCTCGTAGGCGGTCTGCGGCGCTTCCTTGCAGGTGATGGTGAGCTGGTAGGCCGAAGCTCGCAGGTCTGGCGGCAAGTAGATCATGTGGTTGTTGGTGAAGCCACGGTTTTCGGGCAGGTCGCCGCTCTGCTCAAAGGCCTCAGGTCCCGCAAGGGCGTAATGGACCGTTGCCTCAGTGGGGCGGTTTGTCGTCCAGGCGACCATCACGCGACCTGCGGGCTCTCCGGGCACGTCAGGGAGGTGCCAGGCAGCGAGGTTCTCGACCACCAGTTTGGGCGCCTGAGGCTTGCTTGCGAGCAGGCACACATTGAGGAAGCGGGCGGTGCCTCCGTTCTCGGCGGTCCGGACCTCAACCGTCTGGCCTTTCGTGATGGCCACCGGCTCGGCGGTGTAGTACAGAACATCGCGCGAGGATGGGGAACTGCCCACGATGGTGCTGACCTTGCGTCCGTTGACCAGAACGTCCAGGGCTTCGGGACGGGCTGCGTCATCGTGAAGCACCAGGCCGACCCGGTACTGGCCCGACACGGGGCTCTTCCAGCTAACGCTCCCGGCACCGTCGAAATCGTCGCTCATGAGGAGTGTGTAGCCCTCGACGGTTGCGTCGCCCGCCTTGAGACGCACGTTCTGCGGGTCTTGCCACAGGCCATAGGTGAGCTGAGGGAAGTCGCTCATGTACAGCCCCTCCGAGTTCTCCGGCGTGGCGAAGGGCGACTTGGGAAGGACACGTTCGGGATGCAGCGGCACCTCGGCATACACCCAGTCAGCCGTGTCGCTGTCGCTGGGCTTCGAGGCGATGTGGCTCAGCACGTACATGCGGAAGTGGGTCTTGCCGTCGATAGCTTTGATGTGGACGTCGTCGGCGATGTAGAGGGTGTTGCCCTCGAAGACCATCCGCACAGGGATGGCGGCATTGACGCGCGGGGCGGGATTGAGGATGCGCGGGTCTGTACGGGCATCAACCGCGCTGTACATGACGTCAACGCCGCGTACCCAGTCGGCCTCCTGGCGGCCGGTGGTCTTGTCGTCATCCAGGTCCGTGTAGAGGTGGAAGACGACGTCTGTTGTCGGGTAGTCTGCGGCGAAGGTGACCTTCCATACATAGCGGTCGCCGGCGACGTGGGCGAAGTAGACCTTGTCGACATCCGGGGCCGTCGGGCCACGTCCGGACTTATCCGTCTGACCTCGCAGGCCGTCGTCGATGACCACCTGCAGGCCCTCATCAAGATCGGGATTGGTGCCGAGCTTGACTTCCACGGCGTCGGGGAGACCATCACGGTCTCGGTCCTGGGCCAAGGCAGGAAGGGCGAGCATTATAAGGAGCAGGGCAGCGGCAAGCACGCGGTTCATCGTCATCACCGTTCTCCGGGCGGAACTTGGTACGGATGGATCGATACGGGCAGCACAAGAGACACTCCGTCAAGCGGCGGCAGGCAATCGTGGTGGCGCCGGATAGAGGACTATCCCCGCACGGCGTTGAACTACCGGTTCCCTCCGGCTGCCGAAAGACCACAAAGACTGGTGAGGGTCTTTCGCGCTATCGTGAGACATGACCTTCCCGAGGGGCTTGAGCCTTGCGGGCTGCTTACAGACATGTAGAAGAGAGGTTACGCTCGTGGCCGAGGAGATCACCCTTACGGTTCTGGGCACAGCTACTTGCACGCCGGAGGCCGGTCGCGATTCCAGTTGCTACTGCGTGAACGGTTCGCTGCTGGTAGACGCCGGCTGGCACGTTGTCGCCGGGCTTACCTCCGCCGGCCTTGACCCGCTGGACATCGACGCGCTGATTGTGACGCACTGTCACCACGACCACTACATGGGGATCGTGGGGCTGCTGTTCTACCTTGGACTCGAAGGCCGTCGGGTGCCCGAGAAGCGGTTCCTGCACGTCTACGGGCCTGCGGGCGAGATCGGGCGTGTCGTCGAGGACGCCCAGCGCTTCCTGCAGACCGACCGGTACCCGGAGCTGGAATTCCCTGTGGAAGTGCATGACGTAGCGCCCGGTGACCAGTTCACGGACTGCGGGCTGGAAGTGAAGGCCGTGAAGGCCCTGCACAACGTTCCCAGCCTCTGCTACCGGGTGGAGAACGCGAGTGGCGTCTCGGTGACCTTCTCGGGTGACACGCCTTTCAACCCGGCACTGGTGGAGCTCGCCCAGGGCACCGACCTGTTGCTGCACGAGATGTCCTTCGGCCCCAACTCGACCCGTGACAAGGAAGGGGCGGCGCACTCCGGATCACCGGAGGCGGCTGAAGTGGCAGCGCTGGCCGGTGCTCGTCGGCTCGCCCTGGTTCACGGCTATGTGGCCGCACAGGCTGCCTCCCTGGCCGCCGCCCAGGAGCGTTTCCCGGCGACCTTCGTTCCCAGGGAGGGCGACGTGCTGCACGTGGGCGGCTGAGGAGGAAGGGCGCGTCTTCGCAGAGCAGTTGCGGCGGACGTGATTCCGACGAATCGCAGGGGGACAAGGATCGATGCAACTCAAGCTCGAGCGCATGCAGACGGTCTATGCCGATGGCAACCACAACGCCTTCACTGATCTGTGCTGGTTCAAGGGCCGCCCGTACTGCACTTTCCGGCACGCCACCAACCACCTGTCGCAGGATGGGCGAGTTCTGGTGCTTCGCGGGACGGCGGAGGGCGACCGCTGGCAGGTCGTGGCGTCGATTCGCGCTGCCGCCGACACTCGTGACCCGAAGCTGATGGTGACGCCGGAGGGGCTGTTCTCGTACTCCTTCGTGCGCTACCCCGATGATGGCGGGGTGCAGTTCCATCGGGCAACCGGCTACAGCTTCAGCCCGGACGGAGACAACTGGACGCCCTGGTGGTTCATCGAGGGCGAGGACATCTACTGGCGGCCACGCTGGTACCAGAATCGGGGCTATGTCGCGGCGTACCGGGGGACGGACTGGAGCGTGATCTTCAAGGCCACCAAGGACGGGCGGATCTGGGAGAACATCTCGACGGTGGCTGTGCGTGAGGGAGAGCCGCGGCCGAATGAGACGGCCTTCGAGTTCGCGCCGGACCGGACCTGCTGGGCCCTGGTGCGGCGGGAGTATGCTGAGGGTCACCCCTTGCTGGCGAAGTCGCGGCCGCCCTACACGGAGTGGTCCTATGAGGAGCTGGACATCAAGCTGCAGGGGATGTGCCTGTGGTTCGTCGGTGACCAGCCCTTTATGTCCGGGCGCTGGTACCAGCCGAGCGGGTATGTGAACACGGCGGTGTTCCGCCTCGACGGCACGACGCCGGTATGTCAGGTGGTGCTTCCGAGCGGTGGTGACACCTCCTACATGGGGGTTGCTGCGCATCCGAAGGACCCGCAGCGGTACTGGCTCTCCTACTACTCGAGTCACGAGTACAACCCGAAGCCGAATTCGCACGAGCACCCGGCGAACATCTACCTGGTTGACGTGGTGATCACCGGATAGACGGATCGTCCCGACGGTCCACAGATTGCAGGACCTCCCCGGTCAGGGTCCGGTGCCGGGCACTGGACAACCGTGACAGGGTTTCGCTAAACTAAGGTCACTGGTGGGCCAGCAGGTGGCGTGGCTGATAGGGTTGAGGGGCAGCCGTCCTCATGGCTTGGTCTGTGAGGTCGGGGCGCGATGCGAGGAAGCACGCAGCCGGCCGGGGGAAGTGACCGTTCGGGGAGTTGTTTCTGCTTGTCCGACAAGCCGAAGGTACTGCACATCATCACGAAGATGGTAGCGTGTGGAGGGGCTTCACTCACCGCCAAACTCCTGGCGGAGCACCAGGCGTCGGAGCAGTCCGCCTTTGAGCCCGCCCTGGCCTATGGGTTGGGGACGGAGGAAGAGGAAGAGGCGCTGAGCGTCGCCGGTAGCGTGGAGCAGTTCCAGGTCGCCAGCCTGGTTCGGCCTCTGAGGCCCCTGCAGGACTGGCGTGCCCTGGGTGAACTGCGGGAGGTCATCCGCAGCTACCGGCCCGCGGTGGTTCACACTCATAGCTCAAAGGCCGGCGTTCTGGGGCGGCTTGCCGCTCGTAAGGAACGAGTGCCGGTCATTGTGCATCATGTCCACGGGTGGAGCTTCCATGACCGGATGCCGGCATGGGAGCGTAACCTGTTTGTCGGCATTGAGAGGTACATGGCGCGTCGCTGTCACGGGTTGCTGATGGTCGCTCGCGAGGACCAGCGGATCGCTGCAGAGCGCAGCATCGGGGCCTCCTCGCAGTGGCACATGGTGCGCTCGGGGCTGCGAATGGAAGAGTTCGCGCCCACTGACCCCGAAAGACGCGAAGCGGCTCGTCGTGCACTGGGGATCGACGAGGGGCGGTTCGTGGTCGGAACCGTGGCTCAGTTGCGGCCGCAGAAGTCGCCGCTCGATTTCGTGAAGGTCGCCAAGGCTGTCACGTGCCAGCACGAGGACGCACTCTTCGTGTGGATCGGTGACGGGCCGATGCGTGGTGAGGTGGAGATGGCCATTGCCCAGGAGGGGCTTGGTGAGCGTCTCAGGCTGGTTGGCAGTCGCACGGACGTGCGCGACCTGTACCCGGCCTTCGATGTGTTCCTGCTGACCTCCCTGTGGGAGGGTCTGCCCCGAACGGTGGTGGAGGCCTCGGTGGTGGGGCTCCCGGTCGTTGCTACTGCGGTCGCGGGCACGGCAGAGGCGATCCGGGACGGTCATAGCGGTTTGTTGGCGGAGCCCGGCGATGTTGCCGGGTTGACGTCTTGTATCCTGCGTCTGTACGAAGACCCAGCGCTCCGGCGTGGGCTCTGTGCCCATGCTCAGGCCATGCGCGAGGAGTTCTCCATCGAGCGGGTGGTGGCGGATTTGGAAGGCCTGTACCTGAGCCTGCTATCTGAAGGCAAGGGTGGTCAGGCAGCCTTCGGTACCGCAGGAGAGTCGGACCCGTAGCACCGGTCAAGGAGTCAACCACGCGCAGTATCGCGTTGCCGAGGTGCCACCAATGGCTGTGAGCACGAAACAACCGATCACCGACGATATGATGCCCGGTCCCTATGGCTGGCAGCAGGTGCCGCAGAGGGACCTGTGGCATTACGCCAGGATTCTGTGGCGGCGGCGTTGGTGGGTAGGTACCGGGCTTGCCGTCGTGCTTGCTTTGACCGTCGCCTACGTGGCCTTCGCACCCCGAGTGTGGGGCGCTCGTGCCAGGCTTCTCGTTACCGGCCCCGGTCGAACTCCCCTTGTCTCAACCACCGTCAGTGAAATGGCCACGGGCGTCACCCAGTCGCCCTTCAACTTCGGAGGTTCCAGCGACCTCTCGACCCAGGTGGCTATCCTCGACAGCAGGCCGATCGCCGAGGCCGCCCTGCTTTTGATCCAGCGACGGCCTGAGTTGCTGAGTAGCCTCAATGAAGGGCGCAAGCGGGGTCTCACCACAGCGGACATCCGCGAGTTGATGGCCGACCCGACGCTCAAGAACCCACCGGCGGTTGAGGGCCTGGAAGCACGGGTGCTGGTCAGTTCGCTGGAGGTCGGCCCGGTGGAGACCACCAATGTAGTGCAGGTGAAGGCTTCCGCCGCGACGCCGGAGAAGGCCAGTGAGTTTGTCAACGCGGTGTGCATCAGCTACCTGATCGCTTCCCTCGAGCGCACACAGCGGGTTGCGTCCGGCTGCCTGGAGTACGTCAACGAGCAGCTGCGGGACGCGGAGCAGAAACGCGAAGCGGCAGAGCAGAAGCTGGTCACGTACACGGCGCGCCTGAAGCTGGGTGACCCCGAGACCGGTGTGAAGCTGCAGGTCGAGCAGTACGCTGAGCTCAGAGGCCAAGTCGGGAAGCTGAAGGGTGAAGTTGCCCAGAAGCAGGCCCAGTTGGGCGAGTGCACTCGGCAGTTGAGCCGGCAGGAGCGTGTTGTAGTCCAGCAGTGGACCGAGACGAAGAACCCCGTCGTAAGCGCCCTGGAGCAGAAGCTTGTGGAGCTGAACCTCCAGCGCTCCTCGCTGCTCAACACCTACACCGAGACCAGCAGCAAGGTGAAAGCGCTGGACGCCGACCTTGCCGCCACGAAGGCGGCGATTGAGCGCCAGACCAGCCGAGTGTCGGACGCGACAACGCGTGCGGTGAACCCCTTGCGTGCACAGCTTCTGGCCTCTGCGGCTACGCTTCGGGTCGAGCTCCGCTCGGCGCAGGCAGCCCTGGCGCAGGCACAGGGCATGCTCTCGCAGCAGGATGCGCAAGTGGCGAAGATGCCCCAGGAGCAGCAGAACTACGCCAGGCTTCGCGCCGAGGTTGAGCTCACCGAGAGCCAGTACCGGCTCCTGCGTCAGAAGCAGGCGGAATATGCCCTCGCCAAGGAGTCACAGGTGAGCGGCAGCGAGTTGCTGGAGCCGGCAACGCTGCGGGAGCGTGTGAAGGTCAGCCCGCGGACCTTGCTGACTCTCCTGGCAGGCTGCATGTTTGGCGGTTTTTTGGGGATCCTGCTTGCGTTGGTGGCCGAAGCACGTGACGATCGCTATCTGGACGCCGCAGAGGCTGAGTATGATCTTGGTTTGCCGCTGCTGGGGAGCATTCCGGCCATCGCGTCGAAGGGCACGGAGGCGAAGGGTCGGGGAGAGGAAGACCCCGCCGTCCGCGAGGCCTTCCTGAGCCTGCATGCGACCCTTGGGTTCTCCGGCCCGGTTGACCGGCCGTTGACGCTTCTTGTGACCTGCGGGATGCGCGGTGAGGGCGCCACCACTGTGGCATCAGGCCTGGCTCTGGCTGCAGCCCAGGCCGGTGAGCGCGTTGCCCTGGTTGACGCGAACCTGCGCAGCCCGGCGGTCTCGGAGCGGATGGGGCTTGCGGTAACGCCCGGGCTGGTTGAGGTCGTGACGGGGCAACGAGCGCTTGCCGAGTGCTTGCAGGAGCGGACTCTGCCTGGTGGGGGAGTGCTGTCGGTGTTGCCGGCGGGAACCCCGGAAGTTGTGACGCCGCAGGCTCTGCTGGAGTCGCAGGCCCTCTATGAGGTCCTCAGAAAACTCCAGGCGCAGGCAGACTGCGTGGTCATCGATGCACCGCCTCCAGGTGAGTTCAGCGACGCCTTGATACTCTCTCGGAAGTGTTCAGCAGTGCTCCTGGTGTTTGCTGAGACGCAGGCTC
This sequence comes from Armatimonadia bacterium, assembly GCA_039679385.1. Classification (NCBI taxonomy): domain Bacteria; kingdom Bacillati; phylum Armatimonadota; class Armatimonadia; species Armatimonadia bacterium. Next base: position 28,363 of record JBDKVB010000068.1, read on the forward strand.
GGAGGCCGGCGCTGCGCAGTGTCCGCACGATTCTCGCGCGGGCCGGAGCTAACGTACTGGGATTGGTTGCGAATCGGTCGGGGGCAAAATGAACCGCGGCACGTGAGCTGCTGTGCTCCACGCAAGGCCGGGGCTCTGTGCGGGCGGCCTGACGGCCGCAACGGAGAGAGCGTCGGGTTGGTTGTAGGTTGTCTTGGCATCCCATTTGATCGCCGGCTTGTCGCACATGCGACGACGTGCTTGTGCAGGTTCTGCTTCAGCCGGCCTCTCCCAGTGTGTGCACGCGAATGGCCTTACCCCAGGGTGAGACGCGCCCAGTCGAGCGTGAGATTCGCACCCTTGCCAGGGGCAGCCTTATCAGCCTGTGTGGCAAGCTGCTGACGAAGGGTGCGCGGGTGGTCGGTGGGCCTGTGATGGCTCGCCTGCTCGGCGTCGACGGCTATGGGCTGTACTGCCTGGTCGACACCAGCATCAACTTCGCCATGCTCGTCCTCGGTGCTCCGCTCTCGCTGGGGACTGTGCGGCTAGTGGCGGTGCATGACGGCGCGGGTGAGGACGACCGCGCCGCGGGAACCGTAGTCTTCGGCGGTGTCGTCTCGCTGCTGGCCGGTGTGCTGGCGGCGCTTGCCATGACGCTTGGCGGCGCCCGGTTGGTGGCGGAGGATCTGTTGCATCACCCCGCGGTTGCCCCGATGCTGGAGGTATCCTTCTGGGCGCTGCCACTGCTGCTCCTGGGCACGAACCTTGCTTCGGGATGCCTGGGCAAGCGCACGGTCGTATATCAGGAGATGGCCGAGTTCAGCATGCGGGTGGGTGCGCTCGTGGGTGGCGTGGCCCTCGTGCTGGCCCTGGCGCGGACGTCGCCACCGTCTGAGAGAGCCTTCTGGGCCTGTGCGGGTGTGCTGTTCGGGGGCCTTGCGGCCGTCTTGGTTGGTCTGTTGGGGATGCGCCGCTGCTTCCCACGGGTGAGGCTCGGAAGCTGGCGGATGTGCAATGTGGCCGGGCTGGTTGGTGTGGCGTTGCCCTTTGTCATCATTCTCGTTTCAGAGTTCGGCGTCGGGCGCGTCAACGTGTTCCTGACCGGGCTGTGGCTCTCGACGCAGGATGTGGCTGTCTACGGAGCGGTTGTGGCGGTCACCTTCGTGGATTCACTGGGCCTGAGCGTGGTCGGTGGGATCCTGCAGCCGACGATCGCCGACCTGTACGAGAGAGGGGAGATGGAGAAGCTCCAGTCGGTGTTCTACACCGCTACTCGCTGGGTCTCCCATCTCACCCTTCCGCTGATCGTGTTCTGCATGTTCAAGGCGCACAGCATTCTGGGGGTGTTCGGCCCGAGTTTCGTGGTGGGCACCCTGGCACTGCAGATCGCGTATGTGGGACAGGCAGTGAACGCCTCGGCGGGGCACACTCGCTGCGTGCTCGGGATGGCTCGAGGCCAGTGGGTGCTGGCCGTCACGCACAGTGTGGCCATGTTCTCGAACCTGGCACTGTGCTATCTGTTGGTCAGGGTACACGGTCTGGGGTTGGTGGGCTTCGCGGTCTCTTCGTCCATCTCCGTCGCACTGTCGGCGCTGCTGCCGATGGTGGCCATCCGGTGCCAACACGGCCTGCGGACCTACTGCTGGCGAAGCGCCAAGCCGGTTGCTGCGGCCGTCCTTGCAGCCCCTGTGCTGCTGTGGTACCCGGGCGGGATCTGGGTCGACCTTGCAGCAGGCTTCGTTCTCTATCTGGCGGCCTATGTAGCCGTCAGTCTTGCTCTTGGCCTTGAGCCCGAGGACCAGATGCTCTTGCAGCGGGTGGCTGCGCGTTTCCGCAAACCATCGGCTACGGCCTAGTACCTGCTGCCTGGACGGTCGTGTGCGTACTCTCTCCTGGAGGAGGAGGACTTGGGCTTCACCGGATGGGCCTATAGCGGGGCCATCGCCTGCGCCGCCGTCGTGATCTGCGCGATCGTCGCGCGGCCCTCGCGCCCTGCCCTCCGGGAAGCGGCGCTCGTCTTTCTGTTGGCGGTTGGCGTACGGCTGGCGGCACCGGCGCTGATGGCACTGGCTACCGGCGACTCGTACTGGGTTACCGATCCGCGACCCCAGAGCGACGAAGGTGTTTTCACCCAACTCGCAAGCACCTTTGAGGGCAATCCGCGGCTGCTGATCGACGAGTTGCTGCTGCGCCAGAACACGCGGTTCGGCTGTGTACTCTACATCATGCAGAGCCTGGCCTTTGACGCGGGCCCACCCGGGCTGCGGATGATCAGCCTGTGCGCCGCGGTGTCAGGACTACTGGCGGTGTGGGCAATCAGTCGGCGTCGCTATGGTGCCCGGGCTGCGGTCTTCCCAACGGCGGTGGCGATCCTGTGGCCCTTCGCCGCGAGTCATGACGCGAGCTACTTCCGCGAGCCCTGGCTGACCTTCGTGACCGGCTGGTCGCTGCTGTGGATCACGGTCTTCGAGGAGCGTCGGTGGCTGCGAGGCCTGGGGATCGCAGCCGGCGCCTATCTGGGGTACCTGGTCCAGCCCATCGCCGGGATGTCGATGGTGATGGCCTACGGACTGACCGACATCTCGCGCGGGATTCGGACAATGCCGAGCCGGCTGCGGAAGCCCGCCTGGGCGATGGCGGCCCTGTGTGGGACTGTTGCGGTCGGCGTCGTGGCGATGCGAGCCTTCTTCGGCGAGACCGACGTTCTGGAGCAGTTGGACTATCAGGCGCGGTTCAGGGCCGGTGGTGCCGCCTACAAGATGGCGTCGCTGCAGAGCGCCTCGCTGGGCTTTGTGGTCCTGATGAACGTCATGCAGTATTTCGTAGGGATTCTGTTCGTGGGAGTGGGCGGGGCGAAGCGGCTGATGGCTCTCGCTGACTATGTGCAGTGGCTGCCGGCCTACGGCTACATCGGGTACCGTCTGTGGCAGGGGAAGTGGGAACGCTACGGTCGCCCGGAGCAGTACGCGCTCGGCGTCTTTGGGTTCTACAACTTGGTTTCCGCAGTGTATGTGACGAATGTCGCCTGGGCTATCCGTAAGCGCAACTCCGTGGCGATCTGCGTGTTCATGCTCCTTGCAGGTGCGATCAGGAAAGCCGAGCAGCTTGCTGAGGAACGCAGAGGCAAGGCCCCTGAGATGCGTTCCGCTCAGAGCGAGGCGTCACGCCACCCAGAAGGATCGATCGGATGAAGCGTCTTTTGGCTGTCGGCCTGAGCCACGATGTGTGGCCGCCGCTCATGTACCGGATCAGCGAGCAGCTCGCACAGGAAGGCTGGCAGGTAACCCATATATACAGCGCCCAGGAGGCTCTCGACCGCGCTCTGGCCTCTGCGGCAGACTTCGAGAACATCGTCGTGGATCGGCCGGAGCTAACGCCGACGAATGTCCTGGGGACCATCGGGGCCATCAAGGGCGCGGTTCGGCAGTACCTGTCGCAAGGTGCTGCCGACCTGGTGATCGCCCACCATGCAGCGGCTCTGCCGGCGCTGGTTCACTGCCGGGGTGCGCAGCCCCTGGTCTACCTGGCCTCCGATCTGTACGACTTCAATACGCTCAAGCCCCTGATGAACCGGTGCGCCGAGAACCACTACCAGCGCTACTTCGCCGGCGCGATCGTGAACAATCAGGCCCGCGTGGACATCCTCCGGAGTCGCTACCACTGGGGCTGTCCGATGGTGGTCTTGCCGAACGCGCCCTCGATCAGCGAGCAGCCGCCGGTGGAAGCTGACGCCCGGGAGCGAGTACTGGAGCTTTTTCGGCGACAGGGCACTGAGCCAAAGCACGTTGCGTACTACGCCGGGTCGATCTCCGACCAGCGTTGCGTCGTGCATCTGGTTCAGGCTCTGGCTCAGTTGCCGCCCGAGGTGGGCCTGCTGCTGGTCGGCTTCCGGCGACGTGAGGCGGACCCCTACGAAAGGTCGGTACTGGAGGAGATCGCGAAGCAGGGAGTGGGCGACCGCGTCGTCTGCCTGGATCACCTGCGCCACCCTGACATGCTGACCTATACGATGGGCGCCGACGTGGGGATGATGCTGTACCGGCCGGACGGGCCAAATACCATCTACTGCGCCCCCAATAAGCTGTTCGAGTATGCCATGTGCGGGGTGCCCGTTCTGTGCTGGGAGCACCCGCACCTCAAGGACCTGGTTCGCGGTGAGCTCGAAGGCGAGTGCATCGCGCAGATAACGCCGGAGGCGATTGCCGAGGCGATTCGCAAGGTGCTGGCACGGGCTGACGCCGGAACGTCGGAACGACTGCGGCGCCTGTTTGCCGAGCGCCTGTGCTTCGAGCGCCACTGGGAGCAGCAGCGAGCGCAGTTGCTGAGCCTGGCGGGAGGTGGGGCGTAGTGGACAGTGCGAAGGCACTTGAGGCTGGGAGCGGCGCCCCGCGACGCAAGCAGTTTGCGAGCGTCTTCTTCCACCGCAGTTCGGTGCACAGCGAGCTGGCGCTGGTCAAGTACGTGCGTCAGGCGCGTCCCGAGTGGGACCTGCAGATCGTGACTGCGCCGAACCATGTGAAGACCTCTGAGGAGTTCATCGAGCGGTGGAAGCTGGAACGCACGCAAGTGCACGCGATGCCGGTGCTGCGTCTGCCCGGGTTCGCTGCTCATGCAGTCGGGTGCTACTTGCATCCCTTCGCGCCGTGGCCGATTCCTGACCCGCGACCGGACTACGTGTTCGCGTGGCTGCAGCCCTTCGTACCTCATGCGTGGCAGTTGGCGGCTCGAGTTCGGCACTGGAAGTCGAACCCGGTGCTAACCTTCACGCTGGAGCAAAACATCCGACTGTCGATGGAAGGCATCTGGCGGTTGTTTGGGCGCGGTGCCTACCGACGGTGTGACTGGTGCGCCGCGCTCGGACCTGAGCATCGGGACGTGGGGCGACTCGCGGGCTATCGCGGACCGGTGGAGTACGGCCTGCTGGGCTATGACCCCGATCTGCTGGGGCCTGATGCTGAGGCTGGCCGCGAAGCGCGTGGTGAACTGGGAATCGAGGACTTGCTGATCCTCTACGTGGGGGGAGTGGAGCGCTCAAAGGGAGTATTCACGCTCCTGGAGGCCTTCGGACGACTTCGCAAGGAGGGCGTGAAGGCGACCCTCCTGCTTCTCGGGGACGGCAGGGACTACAATGCGCTGAGCGTGAGGGCCCGTGAGATGGGGCTCGCGCGCGACGTACTGCTGCCGGGAAAGGTGCCTCACACGCGGCTGCGCGGGTACCTCAATGCGGCGGACGTCATGGTCGTGCCCTCGGAGCTTCGCCAGGAGAGCAATGACCGGCCCTGGCTGAGGATCCCGTGGAAGGAGCAGTTTGGTCGCGTCGTCGTCGAGGGGATGGCTTGCGGCTGCCCGGTGGTGGGTTCTGACAGCGGGGAGATTCCGCGGCTGATCGGGAGAGAGGACATGATCTTCCAGTCCGAACGCCCCGACGAGCTGTATGCGACTCTGCGTCGACTGCAGGCGAGTCCCGAACTGCGGCAGGAGGTCGCGGCCTACAACCTCGAGCGGGTGCAGCGCTACCGGCTGGACAACATCGCTCGGGCCATCTGCGACAACATGGAGAAGTACGAGGGCCTGAAGGGCTAAGGGCAGGGCCTGGGCGAGGATATCACGAAACCGACGAGGAGCCTTCCGCCTTGGCGACGGTTCTGGTCACCGGCGCTGCCGGGTATCTCGGGTCACATGTGGCTGATGCCCTGATCGCCCGCGGGGACAGGGTGATTGGGCTGGACAACTTCGACCCGGTCTACCCGCGCTCGGTGAAGGAAGCGAACCTTGCGCAGGCGAAGGCCGGCCCGGGGTTCTGCCTGGTCGAAGCCGACATACTCTGCGCCGACCGCCTGGGTGAGGTCTTCACTCGGTATCGGCCTGACAGCGTCATGCACCTCGCCGCCCGTGGTGGTGTGCGGGAGTCGATCCGGCAGCCGGCGGAGTACCTGTCGGTCAACGTCCAGGGAACCCTGAACGTGCTCCAGGCAGCCGCTGAGGCTGAGGTGTTACGCTTCGTCTTTGCTTCCTCCTCGTCGGTGTATGGGATCGGGACGCCAACTCCCTTCTCTGAGGACGCCCTTCTGAACCATCCAGCGTCTCCCTATGCGGCCTCGAAGATCGCGGCGGAGGCCTACTGCCACGTCTACCACCATCTGCGCGGTCTGCCCGTGGTAGTCGCACGCATCTTCAATCCCGTGGGCCCCCGACAACGTCCGGGCATGGCGATCCGCAAGTTCGCTCGCAGGATGATGGAGGGGCTGCCGATTCCCGTCTATGGGGATGGCTCGACCAGCCGTGACTACACCTCCGTGCATGACATGGTACGCGGTCTACTGATGTGCCTTGAGGTTGACCGTGACGACGAGACCATCAACCTGGGGCACTGTGAGCCGGTGGCTCTGCGCGACCTGATCGCATGCCTGGAGGAGTGTCTGGGAGTGAAGGCGCGGCTGGAGAGGATGCCGGAGCAGCCCGGCGACGTGCCGGTGACCTGCGCCGACCTCCGCAAGGCGGAGCGGCTGCTGGGCTGGGTGCCGGAGATACCCTACCAGCAGGCCGTTGCGGAGTTTGTGGACTGGTACCGGGTGGCAGGCGAAGTCTGCGAAGACAGCCCCGAGGGGTAGAGCCGGGCTATCGGACCTGCAAGTGCTCACGGACGTGCGTGGACTTGAGCCACTTGCAGTGTCCGTCGAGGAAGAGGCAGTTGCCGCCGCCGTTGTGGCGGGAGAAGATCGTGCGGTGTGGACTCGCCCCGTGATTGGGGTCCTCGGTGTAGTCCGTGCCGTCTGTGTCGCGGAAGGTGTCGTTGCCGGTGTACGAACAGGAGACCTGCATGCCGTCGAGGCTGCAGATGAGAACAGAAGGGTCGTCGATCTCGCTCGCCCAGCGGCCGTTCAGATCGCGGTTCCAGACATAGGAGAGCGTGAGGTCGGTGGGACCGGAGTAGGTGTCAGGCTTGTTGGTCGGGCACTCGTAGATGCGGTGGTTGCGGGTGTAGGCGTCGAGACTGCTCAGCCAGTTGACATAGGTCGAGGACATCCCGACGGCGATGAGATGGTAGGGGAAGGTGTCCTCGTAGTCGGATAGGTACATCGTGAGGGACAGACCGAGCTGACGCAGGTTCGAGGCGCAGGTGACTTGCCGCGCCTTCTCGCGCGCCCTGGCGAAAACGGGGAAGAGGATGGCGGCGAGGATGGCGATGATGGCGATGACAACCAGTAGTTCGATCAGTGTGAAACCGTTCCGCTTCGACAACGTTGTGCTCCGCCTCTCCTGGGGGCCGCCCCGGTTTCGGCCCGATCATGTACTTGCCTACTATACCCTCCCAGGGCGGTGCGTCAAGCGGGAAAAGGCCGGGCGGGTTCGGGAGAGCGGCCGGGACGGAAGGCGTCCGCAGGGAAGCGACTTTGGGCGGTCGTAGGTCGTGCGAAGGAAGCTTGACAGGCGGCGGAGGCTTCGAGTATTATGACCCGGTTACAGCCGGAGGGCCTCTGAGGCCGACCGGGCAATTGTGGCTGCTTTTTTGCCATCCTGTTATCCGTGCCCAGCCACTGCGCTGGCGTGGTGGGAAAGGACCGAACGGACGATGTACGCAATCTTCGAAGCAGGCGGTCGTCAGCACCGCGCAGAGACCGGCAAGGTTGTCAAGATGGACCGCCTGGACGCCCAGACCGGGGACACCGTCGAGTTTGACAAGGTGCTAGCCGTCTTCGACGGTGACGACGCGAAGCTTGGCGAGCCCTATCTGTCCGGCGTCAAGGTCGTTGGTCGCGTCATGCAGCAGGGCCGCGATCGCAAAATCATTGTCTTCAAGTACAAACCCAAGAGCGGCTGGAAGCGCACGCGGGGTCATCGGCAGCACTTCACCCAGGTTCAGATCACTGAGATCGCCGGGTAGCTGGAGTTCGTCTCGCGTCGTAAGCACGGATCACTTCAATGGTATGGATGGCCGGGCTCCTGCGATGGCCTTGAGAGCCCGCCTCGACCCAGGCCTCTGAGGAAGGAGAACCTCCCATGGCACATAAAAAGGGAGCGGGTAGTTCCAAAAACGGTCGCGACAGCCAGCCGCAGATGCTGGGTGTGAAGGTGTACGCAGGGCAGACAATCCGGGCCGGCGGCATCATCCTGCGCCAGCGCGGCAGCAAGTTTGTTGAGGGCGAGAACGTCGGTCGCGGCAAGGACGACACCTTGTTCGCCCTGGTCGACGGCACTGTGCAGTTCCGCACCAAGGCCGGCGACAAGAAGCACGTCGAGGTCGTTCCCGCAGCCACCTCCTAGGCTCGGCTCCGCACTGAGGGTCGCTTCGTCGAGGGTAGTCGTGGGATGAGTGGGGTGGCCTGTGACGCGGTTGAGGACTGTGCGGTAACTACGAATAGCAACGGTGCCGGCACCTCACTGGTGCCGGCATCAGTTTTTCTGGGGATCGGGTTATGTTTCTGGATACTGCTGAAATCACGGTGCGCTCGGGACGTGGTGGGAACGGCGCTGTCGCACTGCGGCATGAAGCTCACATGCCGCGAGGCGGGCCTTCTGGTGGCGATGGGGGCCGTGGCGGCAGTGTCTACCTGCGGGTGGACGGTAGCAAGCGGACGCTGATCGACTTCCGCTACAAGACGATTTTTGCGGCCGTTCACGGCAGGCATGGCTCGGGTGCAGAGAAGACGGGCAAGTCAGCCCGTGACCTGTACATCCCGGTTCCTCCCGGGACGATGATATATGACGTGGATACCGGGGAACAGCTCGCAGACCTGGTAAACGCCGGCGACACTCTACTGGCGGCGCGAGGTGGTCGTGGCGGGCGTGGCAACGCGTCCTTCGCGACTCCCTCTCGGCAGACGCCTCGTTTCGCTGAGATGGGGGAGAAGGCGGAGGAACGTCGGCTGCGCGTCGAGATGAAGCTGATTGCGGACGTGGGTATCGTTGGCTTCCCGAATGCCGGCAAGTCCACACTCATCAGTTGCATCTCGGCGGCCAGACCGAAGATCGCGTCCTATCCCTTCACGACGCTGCAGCCCAACCTCGGCGTCGTAGAGGCCTCGGGTGGCAGGTCCTTCGTGGTTGCCGACGTGCCCGGGCTGATCGAGGGAGCTCATGAGGGCATCGGCCTGGGTCACGAGTTCCTGCGGCATGTCGAGCGCACGCGGATGCTTGTGCATGTGGTCGACATCGCCGGCACCGATGGGCGCGACCCCGCTGAGGACTACGAAACGATCAACCGCGAGCTCCACCTCCACGACGAGCGACTGAGCGAGTTGCCGCAGTTTGTGGCCCTGAACAAGATGGATGTCTTGCAGGACCCCGAGGCGGTGGCTCGGGTACGGTCTCTCGCCGAGCGGGACGGCAGGCAGTGCTTCCAGATCTCCGGCGTGACCCATCAGGGCGTTGAGACGCTCGTGAACGAGGTGGCCCGAAAGCTCGACGAAATCGCGCCTGTCGACGAGTTCGCCGACAAGAAGGTCAAGCCCCGCAAGTTCGAAGCGCCACTGCCGCCGGTGCACCGTCTGGAAGTCCGACGGATGGCTCCGAACGTTTACGTCGTTCGAGGGTCGGAAGTTGAGGCGATCATCCAGAGGGTGAACCTGGAGTCGCAGTACGGCGTCGAGTGGTTCCACACGCAACTGGACGAGATGGGGATTCTGGAGCAGCTCGATGCGCTGGGCGCTGAGCCTGGGGACACGGTCTTCGTGGGGGATATCGAGCTCGAGTACGGTATGGGGTAGTGCCCCCTCGCGAGGGTCGTGGCAGCGCCGAGTAGGACTCGGAAGGCGAGCCCGTCGCAGCGACGGCAGGGGGTCTCTGCCTCTTGCCAGTCGTCCTGCGCTAAGGTAAGATACGAACAACGAGGAACTCACACACAGCGTATGAAGCAGCGACTGTTGACCACTCCAGGGGGAGTATGCCGGTGCGCCGGGACCCTATTGTAGCCGGCATCGACGTCGGGACCACCAAAATCTGTACCGTCATCGGACGTCCCACACCCCGTGGCGCCCTGGACGTGTTGGGGGTTGGCCTGTACCCCTCAGACGGCCTGCGACGCGGCGTCGTCGTTGACCGTGAACTTACCGTCAACTCGATTCGGGAGTCCGTTGCGGCAGCCGAACGCATGGCAGATGTGAAGATCGCGGGTGCCTACGTGGGCATCACCGGCGACCACATCCAGTGCACCAATGTGACTGGCCGCGTGCGCACCGGCAGCACGGCCGAGGTCACGGCCGAGGACGTCGAGAAGGTCATCCAGAGCGCGCGCGACAGTGTGGCCCTGCCTTCGGATCGGCAGGTCGTGCACACGATCGTGCGCGATTTCGTTCTCGACGGCCAGAAGGGCGTCCGGCGTCCGATTGGGATGTCGGCGACGCACCTGGACGCTGAAGTGCACGTCGTCACGGGCATGGCGAGCATGATCTGGAACGTCGAGAAGTGCGTGGTTGAGGGTGGCGTCGAGGTTCAGCAAAGCGTCCTCGAGCCGATCGCGACCGGCCATGCGGTGCTTACCGAGGTCGAAAAGGACCTTGGCGTGATCCTGATCGACATCGGGGGCGGCACCACCGACATCGCCGCCTTCGAGAACGGGTCAATCTGCCACTCCTCGGCGATTCCCGTGGCCGGAAACCACCTGACGAGGGACATCGCGCGCGTCCTGCACATCAGCCTGGAGGACGCTGAGGCCCTGAAATGCCGGTTCGGTCGCGCGCTGGCCGAGATGGCTTCTGCGGACGACTATGTTCAGATCACGCTGACGGGAACCGGGGAGACCGAGCGGATCCCCCAGAAGCTCATCTCCGAGATCATCGAGCCACGCCTGGAAGAGATCTTCACCCTCACCAAGAGCGACCTGAAGCGTGCGGGTGTGTACCGCTCGCTCAACGGCGGCGTAGTGATCTCGGGTGGCGGTGCGCAGTTGAGTGAGGCATGGCGGCTTGCCTCGACGGTGCTCGACGGCCTGCCGGTACGTGTCGGGTCACCGCGTAACCTCGTCGGGCTGGCAGAGAGCGTGGCGACACCCGCGCATGCAACGGGCGTTGGTCTGGCGATTCAGGCGGCCGAAGAGGGCGCTGACGCAACGGCCGGCGCGGTCGCGGAAGGCTTCTCGGTGCGGCAGCTGATGCACCGAGCACGAGCCTGGTGGCAAGACTTCGCTCCACGGTTTCAGAATGCTGCGCTTCGGGTGACGCGCCGCTACTGACCGCCGCAGACATACTCAGAAGCCACAGCGACGCGCCCCCGAGGGCAATCATCCCGGAGGTGGCCGATGCGTTCCTCATTGCTGTGGTGGGTTCTACTCCTCATGCCGTGCTTCGCAGCCGGCGATCCCCCTCAGGTTCTGGTCCAGCGCGACTTCGAGACGGATCTTGGCGGCGTGTTCACCATGGACCGCCAGGCGACCCTTGCGGTGTGCCACGACGAAGGCGCTGCCTTCGCGGGCAAGGGCGCTTTGCGGCTGGTCTACACGCAGCGGCTCATTCCCCAGACGCCAGGCGTGCCCGACCTTCCTGGGTCGGTATTGATGCCGGTGATGCCCGCCCAGCCGAAGCTCGGCGCGATGTCCTTCGCGCTCCGCACGACTCTTGCGGGTCCCTTCGCGTGCATGCTGGGCGAGGGCGACAACGGGCCACGCTACGCGGCGATGCTGTGGTCTCAGGCGAATCAGTGGCAGCCCTTCACGCTGCGGCTGAAGGACTTCACCTTCGACCGCGACGGACCGGCCGACCCGGACGGCAAGCTTGACCCAGAGCGGATTTCGGCGCTCGTGCTGATCGACCTGCAAGCGATGCTGGGGCAGTCCGGTGAAGCGAACACCCTGTTCTACATGGAGCCGGCCGGCGAGCAGACGCTGTTGCTGGATGACCTGAAGCTTACGGAGGCCGTGCCTGAGCCGACGCCCGCGGTGCCGGCGCCGATGGTCTCCTATGGTCTACCGGTGAAGGGGATGGCCTTCGTTGGAGGCCTGAACGTGAAGCTCACGGAGGATGCGGACGACGCCGGCGAGCCGGTGCTGAAGGTGGAGTACCTGGTTCCGAGCCGGACGTTCTTTGCTGTCGCCCATGCACTCAGGCCTGGAGCGCTGAGCGGAGCCGGCGCAATACAGATCCGGCTCCGCTCAAGTGGCAAGGCAACCTTCATAGTCGGGCTGGAGGAGCAACGCGGCCCGGGTGACAAGTCAAGCTACAACACGAGCTTCACTCTGAGCGGGCTCGACGGCTGGCAGACCGTCACGCTGCCGCTGGCGCAGTTCAAGCTCGATGGCAACCGTCCCGACCCCGACGGCAAACTCGACCCGGAGCAGGTCGGCATGCTGATCCTGGGCGACCTGTCCGCCATGGGCGCGGAGACGGACCTGAGTAACGTGCTGTGGCTGGACTGGCTGACTCCGGTGCCGGAGAAGCCTGCGCCCTGAGCTTAGCCCAGCCGCCAGGCCTTGCGGCGGCGGAAGGGCTGGTCAAAGGTGTTGCCGAGCTTGCCCTGTTCCTCCAGGTGGACCATGCAGGCGCGGATGCAGCCGCGTGCGCCCTCGAGCGCCCGACCGTAGTCATAGGTCGGCGAGACCTTGTACTGCTGGGCACGGCCGACGGGCTGCTTGAACCCGGCGCGGTCCTCCTCGCTGATCATGAAGGGGTTGAACTCCTCGGAGGCGCCGCAGAAGTAGCGACTGCACTTGTCGTAGTTGATGTTGCCCCACTCGATCTCTTTGCCCGCCAGGGTGATCTTGACGGAGTCGTCGGTGGGGATGGCATTGCCGGTGCAGTCCCTCGCGCAGAGCATGCAGCGGTCGCAGAGAGCCGGGCCGTCGTAGATGGGGTCCGGCTCCAGCGGCGCATCGGTGAGGATCGCTGCCAGGCGCTGGCGCGGCCCAAAGCGCGGCGACATGAACATCTTGGACCAGCCGATCTCGCCCAGACCGGCGGCGACGGCCGCGATTCGCATGTGGACGAAGACGTCGGGTGCGGGCTTGCCGGGCTCTACAGGGCGGCTCCAGTTGGGGTTTGGCTCGCCGGTGCCGCTGCTCATGTTGCACCAGGGGAAGTTATTCGGGATCGGGCAGGCCTCGTAGCCGGCGTCCTCAATCATCGACGTGACCTGCCAGCAGACCATCGGCTGCAGGACGTGGTTGATTGCTGCGTAGCCCATCGAGCAGTAGGACACCCAGAAAGTGCCCTCCTCGATGCCTCGCAGTGACCCGCGCGGAATGCGGAAGCCCATCACGATCATCGACTTCGCGTCTGGAGCGATGTAGCGTGGATCGGCCTGCTTCGGCGCGCCCTCAAAGCGGTCCATCGAGGCGATGCCACACAGGTCGGCTCCGCAACTCAGGGCGTACTCTTTAACCATCTGCGACGTGAGCGCCATGACTGCCTCCCAAGTGATGCCCAGGGCGCCCTCAAGCGCCCCTGGACTGTCCTCTGACGTCTCGGGTATGTGTGCTGTGACCCCGGCACGGGTCCTACCCGTAGGTAGCTTCTAGTAGCGACCGTACCACCTCGCCAGCTCCATCACGCGGCAGTAGTCGGCAAAGCTGACGGTCTCGGGCACGGAGTGGTCGGAGTGGAAGATGTAGCCTCCGCCCTGCTTGAGGATCGCGAGCTTGGTGCGGATCTCCTCCTCAAGGCGTGCCCCGTCGGTCATGTTCCGCACATCGATGCCGCCCTCAATCGTGAGCTTGTCGCCCCACTTGGCCTTGATCGCAAGGGCATCCATACCGGCCTTCTGCTCCAGCGGCTGCAGCGCGTCTAGGCCGATCTCGACCCACTCCGGGATGAGCTCCATGACGTTCCCGCAGGAGTGGAGCATCGCCCGGACGCCACGATTGTGGCACCAGTCGATCATGCGCTTCTGGGCCGGCTTCACTACTCTGCGGTAGGTGTCCACGGAGAAGAGGAGACCATTGCGGTAGCCCATATCATCGGGCCAGCGGACGACGTCGAAGTGGTAGCCGCGATCCCAGATCATCTCGAGCATCTTGAGGTTGAGTTCGAGCGCCGTCTCGATCATGTCGCGGACCCAGTCGGGGTCCTCGATCAGCGCCATCAGAATCCGCTCGTAGCCGCAGATCCAACTGGCGAAGACGTCATAGCCGAACCAGGCTCCCGCGACGATCCAGGCGCCCTGGGCCTGCCATTGCGGGTAGTTGCGTTCGAGGGTCGCCCAGTCCACTCGCTCCGGCGAGGGTGTCATGCGCTGTTTCGCTTCGGCCCAGGAGTCGTGGTCCTTGATCGTGAAGTCGAGGAACTCGGGGACACCACCGTGGCTGCGCCAATTCTTGAGGGTCGTTCCCCAGAGGGTAGTGTGGATCGTGTAGTCTGCGGTCTCCTCGAGCGTCTGCACAGGATAGCGCGGGCTGTTGTCGTGGCCGATGGAGCCCTGCGCGTCCCAGCCGAAGAACTGGGCCGGTGAGACGCCTGCCGGCAAGCCCTCCCGGTGCCAGCGCTCGACGGTCGAGGCCCAGGGGCTGTCATGCATGGGCAGCCGGTCGGGCTCCTCGTGACGGTAGACACAGGCAAAACGCTCGCGCGAAGTCATCTCGGTCGGCATGGTCGGGTGTCCTTTGCCCTGGGCACGATGCGCCAGTTAGTGGCGAGAGCCGACGGGGACAGTTCGGCACGCGAGGCAGCAGACCTTCCCTGATGTCGGTTCGCGGGGAGAAGGAATCGTCTGCCGACGGGGCGAAGTGCGTGTCTCCCCTCGTCGCAGCATGGGCCGGCGACAGCCGGGGACGCTTGCCGAGCCGTAGGACGATGGCGGGGAAGCACCACCCCCGCAGTACCTTTTATCATTTCGGGTAACGAGAGGTGTTGAAGCTAGTGAGTGTTCGCAACCGCGTACTTGCGTGCCTGACCTTGCTGTTGCTGGTCGCCCAGGTGTGGGCCGCCGATGCTGTCGTGGTAAAGGTCGTGACGGACCGACCCGATGCCATGTACCACTGCTCCGAGCAGGCGCGTTTCCTGGTGTCCGTGACCAGGGATGGAGCGCCGGTGACGAGTGGAAACTTCGACTGGGTCCTGAGCCTGGACGGCGGCAGCACCCGCTTCGGAACCGGAAGTGGGCAGCTTGGTCTGGCCCCGGCGGAAGTAGTCGGGACGCTGGAGCAGCCGGGAATCCTGCGCTGCGCTGTGACGTACCGGGGAGGAGAGAAGCCGGTCACGGTTCTGGGTGGTGCCGCCTTCGACCCCGAGAAGATCAAGCCGACGGCGACAGAGCCAGCCGACTTCGACAAGTTCTGGCAGCGCAACAAGGAGAAGCTGGCGAAGACACCGATGGATGCGAAGCTCACGGAGAAGCCGGAGCTGTCCAATGATCGGATGAAGGTCTACAAGATCAACCTCGCCAACCTCCGTGGCAGCCGCGTGTACGGCTGGCTGGCAGTTCCGACGCTGCAGGGTCCGCATCCGTCGATCCTGACGATTCCGGGTGCCGGGGTATCTGCGATTGGTGCGAGCTGGGCTACCAGTTGGGCGAGCCGCGGCTTCACCGCGATGACCGTGACGGTGCACGACTATGACGTGGACCTCCCGGCGGCAACCTATGAGGTGCTGAAGCAGGGGCAGCTTCGGAACTACCAGCTTCAGGGCCGTCTCGACCGGAACTCCTACTACTACCTTCGTGTGTGCCTGGGCTCGGTGCGAGCGATCGACTATCTGACCTCGCGCTCGGACTGGGACGGCAAGAACATGATCGTGACTGGATCGAGCCAGGGCGGAGGCATGTCGATCATCACCGCGGGTCTCGATCAGCGCGTGACGGCCATCGCCGCGAATGTCCCGGCACTCTGCGATCACCCCGGCAAGCTCTTTGGGCGGCCGTCGGGTTGGCCGCAGCTCATTCCGGAGACGACTGACGCGGGCTACAAGAAGCAGATCACAGACACCGCGGCCTACTATGATGCTGTGAACTTCGCACGCCGAGTGAAGTGCCCGGCGGTCGTCGGCGTGGGGCTCATCGACACGACCTGTGCGGCGACGAGCGTTTTCTCCGCCTACAACTCGCTCCAGGGGCCCAAGCACATCATGGTGTACCCGCTGATGGGCCATGCGATCGACAAGGGGTACTCGGACTACACCGGCCAGTGGATGACGCAGCAGGTCTTCAATGCGACCTCTTCCTTCGAGATCAGGAGACCCGGCGTTCCTGTCGAGTAGTCCAGGCAGCGTGTCCGAAGAGGGCAGTCGGCAGCGTACCGATCAGGGGCGGAGACTGTCTCCGCCCCTTTGTGCTGACTGCCCAGAGAGGACTTGGGTGCGCAGGCAAGCAGAACAGAAAGGCGGCACCGCCCTGGGGACGGTGCCGCCTTTTCATGTGTGGACAGGTGAGGCAAGCGCGCTCTGAGGAACGGGTCAGGTCGGCTCGCGCTGGTACGGGCTACCTGCTGTTGATCGTGATGCCAGGCCACTCGTCGGTGCGGAAGGGGCTGGCGGGAATGGCGGTGCTGTTGGACAGGTTGCACTCGGGGTTATCAGCCCAGGCGTAGCGGACGGCGACTGGTGCTGCCACCTGGTCACTGGAGACGACGACGGTGTCGCCGTCGATCCTGGCGTTCGCCCAGACGAACTTGCGGTCTCCGCCGGCGATCGAGAAGCCCTTGAGCGGCTGACCGTCCTGAGAGGCGAGGCCGCCGAAGATGCAGTCGAACTTCAGGCGGATCTTGTTGCCCTCGACGGACATGGACTTATAGACGGGGCCGGAGTAGGGAATATCCTGACCGTAGGTGATCTTCTGGGCCTGCAGGCCGAGGCGCTTGCCGACGTCCTGCTTGTTGGTCGGGTGGATGTTGCCGGCGTCGCCGATGTCGATGATGACGGCCTGGCCGACCTTGGGAAGGAGCGTGGTGGTCATGCTCTGCGCCTCGCGAAGCTCAGCCCAGGCGCTGTCGCCGGGGTTGTCCTTGCGGGCCATGTAGTTCGCGAGCTGGACCATGAGGAAGGTGAAGTCACCCTCCTGCCAGTTGTTGCGCCAGTCGCTGATGAGCATGGGCATGAGCCTGCGGTACTGGTAGGCACGCCCGGCGTTGGACTCGCCCTGGTACCAGATGGCGCCCTGGATGCCGAAGGGCACGATCGGGGCGATCATGCCATTGTACAGGTTGCCCGGTCGGTGCTGGCTAGCCGGTCCGAGCGGGCCAGTGGGCTGCCGAGGAGGTTCCTTACCCGCGGCCTTGGCCTTCTCAACGTCGGCGCGCCACTTCGGCAGGACCTCGTTGTTGTAGCGCTCCATATTCGCCGGGTAGGTGGCGATGTTGTTAGCCCAGCGGTCGAAGAGCGGCTGGAGGTCCGGCTCAATCTGCATGGCGGGGACGCTTGTCCAGGCCTCAGAAGGAGTGCCGCCCCAGGAGGTGCCGATGAGACCGACCGGGACCTTGAGAGCCTTGTGCAGGTGACGGCCGAAGAAGTAGCCGACGGCGGTGAAGCCGGGGACCGTCTGCGGGGAGCAGGCGACCCACTTGGCCTTGACGTCCCTTTGCGGGGTCTCAGCGGTGACGTTGGGCACCTGGAACAGGCGGATCTGTGGGTAGTTGGCGTCGGCGATCTCCTGCTCCGAGTTGATGGCGCTGCGGAGGTTGAACTGCATGTTCGACTGTCCGGAGCACACCCAGACCTCGCCGAAGAGGACGTCGGTGAGGGTGACGGTGTTCTTGCCCTTGACGGTGACGTCAACCGGGCCGCCGGCCTTGAAGGGGCCAAGAAGGACCTTCCAGTCGCCGACAGCATTGGCGACGGCGGAGGCTGATTGGTCGCCGATGGCGACGGTGACTACCTCACCGGGATCAGCCCATCCCCAGATGGGGAGGTTCATGTTCTGCTGCAAGACCATACCGCTGGACAGCACGGCGGGCAGCTTGACGTCGGCAAGCGCTGGGACTGCCGCGAGGAGGCAGACGGCGAGGCTCAGTGCCAGTACGGCTAGGGCGGTTCTGCGCACAGTGGGTTCTCCTTTCGGTGTCCTGGCAAAGGCCAGAGACGACATGGACGATGTGGTGGTGTTCGCCGGGGCAGGGGCACCGACCTTCTGCACAGGCTTCTGATGAGAGGAGACTAGGGGAGGGAACGCTCAAGGCGACCGGGGGCCGCAAGGCGGACAGACCGGGCGACGATCACGAGGAGAGTCGCGCTGTTGGTCTGATGATGTGCGTCGATCGTCCCGACCACGACCGCGCGTGAGTGGGGAAGAGGAAGGTCCTGGTCAGTGAGGACCGTGAGGCTGCCCGTGCCATCCTCGAGGCGGAAGGCAGTGGCACCGGCGAGGTCTACGGCGCCGAGCACCTCACCGGAGACTTGGACGGTGCGCCCGTGCCAGTCCGCAGCCGCCGCGCGGATCTCACTGACGGTGACCGGCTTCGCCCGGTGGCTCATGAGGCTGCAGGCAACCCCGACGGCAAGGAAGACGACGAGCAGAAGCGCGGCTCGTGGCAGCACTGGGGTAAGGCGTGCCAGGGTTGCTGCCTGTGGGGAGGGCCGTGTCTCCGGCGGCGGAGGCTGTAAGACGCTGAGCTCGGCCCCGTAGCGCTCGGCCATTCGCGAGAGTTGGTCGCGTTCCTCAGCGGAGAGCTCGCCGCCGACGATGAGGAGTGCGTGGTCGTCCTGCTCAAAGCCCTGGGCCATCACGCCCTTGCGGACGAGAAGGGAGCCGTCCTGCGAGGTCTTCACCCACAGCATCCAGCGCAGGGCCTCGTTCAGCCGGTCGATGCGGTCGAAGGTGAGACGGAAGACGGGCTTGTTGGGGTGTGTGGTACGGACGCGTTGGAGGAATTCGTCAACTGGCTGCATGATGGTGTGGTTGCTCTAGGGTGCGGACTGGTGGCAGAAAGAAGGGGCCCGGGCACAGAGTGCCACGGGCCCCTTCGCACACCGATAGGGGAATACCTCTAGCCGCCTGCTCCTGCTCCGCCGCCTGCCCCCGGACGGAACCCGCCCTGGCCGCCACCGCGACCGGCCGGCATCGGGAGCTGAACCTGGCCGACGAGCTTGAGGCCATCGATAGCGAACTGGAAGAGAGTGCCGCCGGAGACCACGAAGACATAGCCGTCAGCGACAGCAATCGCCGGGGCCTGCGGCATCATCATCATACCGCGCATGCCCTGTCGGGCCTGATCTCCGCCCTGACCGGCTTCGCCCGGGGGCGGCGCTGTCGGCGGCTGAGCGGAAGCGATCGATGCGACTGCGCTTACGAGGAGCACGCACATCACGACGGACAACAAGGTGCGGGTACTCATGGAACCCTCCGACTCTGGGGGCCCAGCCGGGGCCGGCCCTCCTGGGATCTGCGGCACGCCGGGCGCACCAGGCGTTCGCCGCTTGCACTGTCTGGATAGACGTGCGGCACGCGAGGAAGGTTCGTTGGGCCAAGCGGCCCGGTAAGGGTCAGAAGTCTGACTGTTCTGTGATGGTGAAGAGGGCGCGGCAGACCTTGCCCACGGCAAAGCCCGGGAGATGCCGGCGGCCGACCGTGGTCCTTACTTCGACGGGACCGGGCGTCATCCCTGCGTGAGCCCTGGAGGAGGCTTGAGCAGGGGATATGGCGAAGGCACAGGCGGTTGGTGGAGGATAGCTGACGGACAAGGGAACCCGAATCTGGAGGAGTGAAGCGGATGCTGATGGCACTGCTTCTTGCTGCAACGGTGAGCGCCGGCGCGGCCGTCGTGGATGTGACGCCTGCCGGTGTGACGCTGAACAAGCCGCGAGGGATGAGCTTCGCCGACGGACGCCTGTGGGTGTCAGACTCGGAGGCCGGCCGGGTGCTGGCGCTCCCGGTGAAGGTGGACGGGTCTCTGGAAGCCCCGGCTCTGACCATCACCGGGCTCAAGCAGCCGATGGAGCTTGCAGTCGCTGCGGGCAAGCTCTACGTTGCGGAAACCAGCGGTGGTCAGGTGTCCATCTTCGATGCGGCCACGGGGGAGGGACGTGGCACCATCCCGGTTCCGGCTCCGCGGGGAGTCTGGATGCTTCCAGAGGGTCTGTTGGCGGTCACCAGTGGCCCCTCGGCAGCGGCAGCCAGGGTGATGGTGTTCGATACCAAGGCCGAGGGGATGCCGATGGTTCGGAGCATCGGCCCTGGTCCCTTCGAGGTGCCCTGGGGAGTGATGGGTCTCGCGGACGGTAGCCTGCTGGTGGCCGACATGGGCAAGCGAAGAGTACTGCGGTTCAAGGCCGACGGTACGCCTGACGGAGAGTTGCCTGGGACTGTGGAAAGACGAGTGACAGTGATGACGCTCTCGGAGGGTGTGCTGAAGGTGGCGGAGTCTCCCGCGCACCGAGTGCTGACGATCGACCCGCAGACCGGGGCCCTCAAGGACGAGACGCCTTCAGGGGCAGAGACCTACCCGCAGGGGATCGCCACGGACGGACAAGGGCACCTGTTCCTCGCGCTGACCGGCACCCATCGGATTGTGCGGCTCGGTGAAGCGGGGACGGAGCCGACCGCACCGAGTCAGGTAGCCCCGGCCCAGGCACCGGCTCCGCTGGTGAGTGCGCCGCGGATCCTTGGGCGCGAGAAGCTGACGGTGGTCTGCCTGGGCGACTCGGTGACGATGGGCGTTGGGGCTCCGGAGGGACAGTCCTACCCGGACCAGTTGCAGGGGCTGATGGACGCGCGGTACGGGCGGGGCATCGTCAAGGTGGTCAACGCGGGCGTCGGGGGCAACACCTCCGCCCAGGGGCTGGCGAGGCTTGAGACCGACGTGCTGGCTCACAAGCCGGAGGTGGTACTGATCAACTTCGGCCTGAATGACTCCTCAAAGAACGGGCCTCAGGACTACCGGTGCTCGCCGGAGGAATACCGGCGCAACCTGGAGACGCTGGTGACGAAGGTTCGCGCCGCCGGTGCGGAGCCGATTCTCTCGACCGTGACGCCGGTGCTCGAGGAGTACTACTTCGACAGGCACCCGCAGGAGGCCTACGGAGGAGACGGCGGAGTGCAGGGGCTCCTTGGACGCTACAACGCAGTGGTGTGGGAAGTCGCAGCATCCCGAAATGTGGCGGTGTCGGACCTTCACCGCGCGGTCCTTGGCGGCGAGAGAGAGTTGCTCCGAACAGAGCAGAACTCCGGCGTTCGCGACGGTGTGCATTTCACCGCTGAGGGCTACCGAGCGCTCGCGCTGGAGTTCTTCGTGACCCTCGGCCGGGTCCTGGAGCACTAGTCGGACTGTGAGGCCCCAGGACCTCAGGGAACCGACGGCGCCGAGGCCCTGGTCAGGAACTTGGCGTGCCCGTCCACCCACAGGCAGTTGCGGGCGAACTTGGCATCGCGACCGCCATGCCAGAAGTCCTCGGCGTCGGTGAAGCACGGGACGTCGGTGAGGTCAACGCCGAGGAAGGACGGATCGTCCAGGGACTGGTCGTTGAACAGGTCGGTCCACAGGTAACTGGAGTACTCGGTCTTGTAGTAGGCGCTGTCGCTGGGGCAGCGGAAGAGTTCACGGTTCCTGGTGTAGGGGTGCAGCACCTCGGTCATGACGGGCACGCCGGGCTCGGTAGAGGGCTTCACCGCCATCGTCGGGAGGATCCCGTCGTAGTCCTGGCAGTACATGTGCAGCGCGGTCCCTATCTGGCGCAGGCTCGCCAGACACCTCGTCTTGCGCGCCTGCTCCCGGGCTCGTGCGAACACGGGAAACAGGATCGCGGCGAGGATGGCGATGATGGCTATGACAACGAGCAGTTCGATGAGGGTGAAGCCCCGGTAACGTCTACGCACGCCTATACCTCCCGGCAGTCTCGGATCAGAGGCCCGAGTTGGTCTGCAGCTCACCAGCCGAAGCCCCTGAGAGCCTTCATGAGCGGGGTCAGCTCGCCGCGTGTCTGTGAGGGCAGGCCGATGTAGGCGCCGATGCCGAGGGCAAGTGCAGGCTGGCCGACGGACTTGAGCTTCTGCTGGGTCTCAGGTGAGAGACGCCTGGTGACGGCGGCGAAGCGCTGGACCAGTTGCACCCCACGGTTGACGAGTGCCTGGCGGTCGGCGGGCTCGAGCTGGCCGAACATGCGGAGGCTGTCGTCCATTGCACTGCGAACCTGGTCGGGGGACTCACGGACCGGGTTGTTCTCCGGGGTGACCCCCTGCAGGCGCTCCGAGAAGAGCTTCTCCAACTCTTGGTCGGACATCTTCTCTACGCGGTCGAGCATCTTCTCGGCCGGGATGTTCTCAAGGCTGAAGCCGGTCGTGCAGGCACAGTTGAGCTTGCCGGCGAGGGCCTCCATGAGCTTGGACGCCGTGATCTTGTCGGCCTCGAAGGTGACCTTCTTCTTGGCGAAAGAGGGCGTGACTGCCAGACCGACGTCAGCGATCTCGGAGATGTAGCGGAGGGCATCGGCGACGACGACGTCCTCCAGCTTGACCTTGAGCTGCGGGTCAGTTGTGATCTGCGGTTTGTGCTTGCCTTCCCGCACCTCGGTGTCTGCGCACAGCACCCAGGCAGGTCGCGGGTAGTGGACTACGGCTGCGCAGGCCCTGGTGAGCGCGTCGGACTCCGGGACCGTCTGGTGGCTGTAGTACTTGAGGTTCAGGAGCTTCTCATCGTCGCACACCACCAGGACCTTGAGGCGGTCTGCGAGTGACTTGAGCACCTCGGAGAAGGGCGTGCCGTCATAGGCGAGTTCGACCTTCTCCTCCGGCTCGGCCTGCCCTGCGGCAGGAGCCTTCGCCACCTCGGGAGTGATCGCAGTGGGCGCTGCCTCGGCCGGGAGCAGTTCGACGCTAACGCCCAGAGGTGCAGTGGGCGTGGTCTCCTGCTGGGCGACAGCGGGGAGCAAGGATAGGCCTAGTACGAGGACTGTCAGAAGCAGAGGCAAGGGTCTCATGTGCACCACCAGTCAAAGGTGAAAGCAACCTTCACGGGCCTTCCGGCGGACAGCGCTACTGCGCCGGTAGTCAGAGTATAGAGAACACCGAGGTCTCGGCGAAGTGCCTTGTAATCGTGCGGGACTTGCGCTATATTGTAGCAGGTGGGTGCAACTCACCTTCACAACTTCATATGTGCGACTGGCGATGAAGGGGACAAGTAACCTTCAGGAACCCTTGGGAAGGCGGTAGCGCTTTCCCTCAGCGAGCCGGAGACGGTGCGAGCCCGGTAGGAAGCCTGACGGCGAATATCACCCCTGAGCCGCGGATCAAAACGTCCGGCGCGAGCTGTCAGGTTGACTGGCGGCAGAAGCTCCCGGACTGAGTAGACTCCGCCGGAGACTCCCACCGTTAGCGGGGAGACGGCATCGGTTGACGCCCTGCGGAAAATCGGGGAGCGATCAGCCCGTGCCGGGCCGAGTGAGTCACTATGCTCCCCAGGGGCAGTAGTGGCTAACCAGGGTGGTACCACGAGCTTACGAGCCCGTCTCTGAATCAGAGACGGGCTTTTTTGGTGCCCCCATACCGGGTGCACAAGCTCGCGGACAGGTCGCGACGTGTTGGTCGCAGAGCCGCCACTCGGCATCCATCCTGCTCCAGGTTCGGGCCTGGAGCAATCTGGCCAGACGCGCAATCCCGGGCTTACGAGCCCAACCGAAAGGTGGAACGGAACGCACATGGCTAAGACAGTTCGGATCTATGATACGACGCTCCGGGATGGGTGCCAGGCAGAACGCGTGGCCTTCAGCGTGAAGGACAAGCTGCGGGTTGCGCACCGCCTCGATGAGTTGGGAGTCGCCTACATCGAGGGCGGCTGGCCCAATGAGACCAATCCGCGTGACCGCGAATTCTTCCGGCTTGCGCAGAAGGAGACCTGGACCCACGCCAGGATCGCAGCCTTCGGTAGCACTCGCCGAGGAGGCGTGCGGCCCCAGGAGGATGCGATTCTCGCCGAGCTGGTGGCCTCGCGTGCGCCCGTCATAGCGATCTTCGGGAAGTCCTGGGACATGCATGCCACGGACGTGCTGCGCGTCTCTCTGGAAGAGAACCTGGCGATGATCCAGGACTCCGTAGCCTTCCTGAAGGAGCACGCCGAGGAGGTGATCTTCGACGGCGAGCACTTCTTCGACGGCTACAAGGCGAACCCGGAATACGCGCTGGAAACCCTGGAAGCCGCGGTGGCCGGTGGTGCTGATCTGGTCTGCCTGTGTGACACAAATGGCGGCTGCATGCCCTGGGAGATCGAGGAGATGGTGGAGGTCGTGGCAGAGCGGCTTGCGGTTCCGCTGGGCATCCACTGCCACAACGACAGCGGAACGGCGGTGGCGAACTCCCTGGCGGCGGTCCGTGTGGGCTGTGTGCAGGTGCAGGCGACGATGAATGGATTCGGTGAGCGAGCCGGCAACGCGAACCTGTGTGTGGTAGTCCCGAACCTGGAGCTCAAGCTCGGCGTCTCCTGTCTGCCGGAGGGGAACCTGCTCGACATGACCGCGGCATCCAAGTTCGTGAGCGAGCTGGCTAACCTGCCCCATGACCACCGGCAGCCCTATGTAGGCGAGTCGGCCTTCGCCCACAAGGGCGGGATGCACGTCAACGCGGTGCTGAAG
The DNA here is from genome assembly GCA_039679385.1 of Armatimonadia bacterium. Lineage (NCBI taxonomy): Bacteria > Bacillati > Armatimonadota > Armatimonadia > Armatimonadia bacterium. The sequence continues at coordinate 52,752 of JBDKVB010000068.1, forward strand.
CGTCCGGACTCCTTCGAGCATGTGCCGCCGGAGACGGTGGGCAACGAGCGGCGTATCCTCGTGAGTGACGTTGCGGGTAGCAGCACGATCGCCCATAAGCTCCAGAAGATCTGGCCGGGTCTCGACCGTCGCGACCCCTTCGTGAAGGACGTGCTGGAGCGGGTGAAGGCCCAGGAGAATCAGGGGTACGAGTACGAGGCCGCAGAGGGTTCGCTGGTGCTACTGGCCCAGGAGCTGAGAGGCGAGAGACCGGAGCTGTTCAGGCTGCACGGCTATCGGGTCCTGGCGGGCAAGCACGAGGAGACGTCGGAGCCCTTCGCCGAGGCGACGGTGGAGATCGACATCGACGGCGAGTCCTTCCACACCGCGGCGATGGGTACCGGGCCGGTGCATGCCCTCGACCTGGCGCTGCGGAAGGCGCTCCAGGAGAAGTACCCGAAGATCAACCTGATGGAGCTCATGGACTACAAGGTCCGCGTCCTGGAGGGCACACACGGAACAGCGACGGGCGTCCGTGTCATTATCGAGACGAGCGACGGCAAGGCGAGTTGGGGTACCGTGGGTGTGCACCAGAACATCATCGAGGCCACTTGGCGGGCCCTGGTCGACAGCATCGTGTACGGCCTGCAGAAGAACGGCGGCGACAAGATAGAGGGATAGGTAGTCTGTGAGCAAAGCATGGGGCCGGACCGAGGGCACACGTCAGCAGGTACCCTTGGCCCGGCCCCTTTCGTTGTCTTGTGACCGGCAGCCAGGTGCTGCTACTGCGCCGGCTCGACTGTGGCGTGCCACAGGTAGCGGATGCCACCGGGCTTAACGGGCTGCGGCGCATGGGTGTAGAGGTACTCCAGGGCTGCCGCGGTGACGGAGGTCGAGACCTCCGGGTCAGGATAGAACCCGCCCAGACGCCAGAGCCATCCCCAGCCGTTGAGCCGATAGCCGCCGATGAAGTCGTCCTCTGGGCCTGCCACAAGCGTCACGTGTCCGGGATCCTGAGAGGAACGAGGAAGCCCGCGGTTGACGACGCTGATGGACCGGTTCACCCGGGCCGTCAGCGCCTCGCCGAGCCAGGCACGACCCTCCTCGGGGACGTGGAGAGGGACGGCAGGTTCCTCGACATCCCCACTACCCACAGGCAGACCGAAGAACCCGGTGCCGGAGGGACCGACCGCCTCGGTCTGGACTCCCGCTCCTTCCGACCAAGTAGCGGAGTGCAGGGAGTAGCCGCCGGTCTCCCACCAGCTTCCACCGTTCTCGACGTACTGACGGATCAGGGCGAGCATCTCGCGCCAGGTACCGGGGCCGGTCACCGGGAAGCGCTCCCCGTAGGGGTTGATGATCGCGAGCCAACCGGTCGCGCCCGTCTTGAGAGCGTTGAGAAGGTCCGGCACCGTGCGGATGGGCTTGATCGGTACGCCGAGCTCCTGCGTCAGCCGTGACTTGCCGAGCGCCTCGAGCCACTGGGCGGGAGTGATGGTGGTCCAGCTAAGGCCCCACGCGGGCCCCAGATCGAGGACGCCGACAGCGGGCTTCGCACCCGGCCAATCGCGGGGAGCCCTGGCGGCGAGAGCAGCGGGCGGCTCGACGCGCTTGGCGGTATCCCGTCGCGGAGTGCGGATTTCCAGGGTACCCTTGGTGCAGGCGACCGTTTGGGCTGCTGCGCCGTCCAGTTGCACTACGGCGCGCGGAGCAGTCCAGTCCGGAAGGCTGACGGCAATCCGCGATTCCTGGGGAGCGTAGACCCACAGGTCGGTGCCGTTATTGCCCTGCTGTGCCACGTAGTCAACGGTGTCGGTGCCAGCACTCACGTTGGCCGCCACCATACCGGGCGCCGTGGCGTAGAAGCCGTAGGAGGGCAAGCTCTGGCCGGCCTCCTCGCGGGTGGCGGGGCCAAGGTTGACAGCGAGCTTCACGTCGCCGTAGGTGGCGCGGATCACGCCGTCGTCCTCCACCGTGGGCTCTGGGCCTCGGTCATGGCGGAAGTCGACCACGGGCTCGCCGATGTAGCGGGCGCAGACGGACTTCTGGAGGCGGTCGAGCCAGAGCAGCCATTCACGGGAGGCATCGCTGGTCAGGCCGGCGGCGGAGGTGCGGTAGCTCAGCGAGTACCCCAGGCCGAGGGTCCAGGCCAGCACCTGGCGGTTCGTCACGAACTGGCCCAGGTCATGGTGTAGCATCTGGGTCTTGTCGTGGGCGAGGTACTGCGCCAGCGGGAAGACCTCCCAGGTGTTTGGCGGGTACTGCGTCTTCATCAGCCGACGCCAGGCAGGGCCGCCCTCAGTCGGCACGATGCTCCAGGTCATCCCGCAAAGCTGCGCCTCGTAGTTGACGACGCGATCCCAGCCGTTCTCGGTGGACAGCGGCACGGCCTTGCAGTCCTCGGCGACCATCGACACGAGACCATCGCTGTAGGCGTAGGGAGTGGGCGAGGCGGGATTGGTGTCGTAGCGCCAGCCCCGGGCCCCGCACTGGTCCTGGAACAGCACGTCGACGGGGTACTCGGTGGTGAACTGCTTCACAGTGAGGCGATTCGCCGCCTGGACTGCCGGGTGCCAGTGGCAGACCGTCCAGCCGTCGTTCGCGCTGTACTTCTCGTAGACCGGCTTGCCGTCGAGGCCTCGCAGCAACGGCTCCTCACCCTCACGAAGGAAGGTTGGGCCACGCGGATGATCGCACCACCAGGTCGGGTTCGTGTAGGGCATGACCAGTAGACCCAACTCATGGCAGCGGTCGAAGAGCCTGCGCAAGTCATCGCCGGTGCCGAAGCCGGGATTCGGCGGCAGATGATCGGGGTATTCCTTGTCGAACCCGCCCTTGAGGTAGTCGGCGAAGTGCACCAGGGTCGACTCGGGCAGCAGGTCGAGGTACTTGATCTTGTCGGCGGCATTGCCCGCGTAGTAGACGAGGACGGAATCCTTGAGCTTGGTCAGGAGTTCGGGCGACATCTTGTCTTCGAGGCGACGGTTGATCTGGTTGCTTGCGGCGTAGTCGCGCAGGCTGTCCGGTGCAGTGCGTCCGAGGCTCATGCGGACGAGTGGGGTGCGCCAGCTCTGCCCGGCGTTGACAAAGGTGCTGAAGGGCCGGTCGCAGTAGCCGCCAAGCTCATCGCCACCGCAGGCGATGCGTCCGGGCACGAAGAGGGCCTCGGGGTTCCTGGCGCCTTCCCAGGGCGCCCACTGCTGCGGCTGCACGCGATAGACCGAGCTGGAACCGTTGCGGGAGTCCAGGTGGAAGAAGTCGGCGAAGGCCGCCGGGTAGTTGGTTCCGCAACTGAAGTAGCGAAGCGGAACCATGCCGTAGTAGAAGGGGTAGCCGCCGGTCTCGAACCAGTTGCCGCCTGCGCGCACGAACTTGCCGACGGCTTCAACGGTCTCGGCCATTCCCGCGCCCGGCAAGATCGGAGCCCACTCACCGTAGGGGTTGAGGATGACCAGGTAGTCGGGCGATGCGAGGGCCTCCATCATCGCGCGGGCAGTCGCGATCTGCTCCAGCTTCGCACGCCCCGAGGTGACTGCACGAGTTGAGGCCAGGCGGGTCGCCCAGTCGCGAAGGGTCACCTCTGCCCAGGCGCCACGTTCGGGTCCGGAGGTCAGTGAGAGAAGGCCGATCTTGGTCCGTGGCGCAGAGGCCGAAGCTGCGAGCTTGTCGACGGTCTGGACCACCATGTCAAGGGCATTCGGGGCGTCCGCCTGTCGGACCGCGCCGCCCAGTCGCCACAGGTATCCCGTGCCGCCCAGATGAGAAGCCGAGAAGTAGGGACCATTGGCGGAGTCGACGAGCACCAGGTCTGCCTGCGCGCGCGTCGGAGGCCGGTTCACAACGGGCGTCGCCGTGGAGAGACGCTGCACGAGGGAGGCGCTGAGCCACTGCCGCCCCTGGTCGGTCACCTGTATCTGGACCGGCGGGTCTGCATCAGCACGCTGATCGAGTTGGCCACCGTACAGCGTCTCATATCCAACGGTTCCGAAGGGCTTGGGCTCCCATCCTCCGGGAGTCTCTTGTGATTGGGCCTCGAAGAACCGGTTGTTGAAGGCGGCGCCCACGGAGGAGCCGCCGCTCATGGGAGACACGAAGCGCTGGACGCTCTGGGGCTCAAAGCGCAGACGGGCCGGGAGTGCGAACTCCAGGATCGTCTTCTCGCGGGGCTGCACCTCGGCGCGGAAGTCGGCGCTACCGGAGCCGGCAGTCACCGTGACGATGACGGCGATCTCGGGCGCGGAGTACTCGAGCTTCAGCCCGCCCTCGACGGTCGACCAGTGGAAGGTGCGCTCGCCGGTCGGCTTGAAGGCGGCAGCCTTGACCTCGGTGTTGTCACGGAAGCGGGCGTTCCACAGGCCTTGCTCGCCGCTCTTCCAGATCGAGCCGGTCTTGCCCGCCTGGTTGACCGACAGGAGGGATCCGTTCTCCTTGCTGAAGGAGAAAGAGTAGGTGTCACCCGTGAGCTCTATTGCGTTCGCGCTCTGGGTCACAGCCGCCGCAGCGGGCTGGCAGAAGGAGACCACGGCAGTAAGGGCAGCCAGGTATGCGATCAAGGCAATCACGACCTCCGGAGGTGTTGCGGGTACGGATAGCGACGGACGCGTATGACGGGAAGGACAGGTCTCAGAGGAGCTCGCGGGTCTGCCGCCAGGCGGACTCGTCAACGGCGAAGGCCTGCGCATGGTCGACGCCGATCTCGATGCCGCGGATTCGCGTCTGGGCCTCGTAGCGGTCCCAGTAGGGATAGCCGCCCTCGCCGCGACCGATGGCGTAGCACTTGCAGGCCCTTTCCCAGTCGGCCATCTCCTCGCTAATGTCAGTGTAGACGAAGGGACGGAACTCGCCCGGGTCTTCCCAGTTCTCGGGGAAGTACTGCCGTGCCCAGCGCATCGGGGGCAGACCGTCTAGCTCGAAGTGTCGGTTGCAGGCCATGAAGACTGCACGCTGGGTGAGGGCGTAGGTGGCCTCATGGTCGGCATGGATGCTGTGACACCAGTGGGTGAGAATCACCTTCGGCTGCCGGCGGCGCAAGAGCTGAGCCAGGTGCGTGGCCACCTCATCCTGGACGACCAACTCGCCGTCGCGGAAGGGCAGGAAGTGGACGGTAGCCTGGAGCACTGCCGCAGCCTCAAGGGCCTCCTGACGTTTCTGCTCGCCGTACTCGACGGCGGAGAGCCGGACGCTACCCTTCTCACCGAGGGTGAGGTGGACGAGGTGACAGTCCCAGCCGGCTCGCGCGTGCTTGAGGATGGTGGCTCCAGCGCTGAACTCGACGTCTGCGGCATGGGCACCAAAGGCGACGAGACAGGGTCGCTCGGACATAGGCGCCTCCCGTGGTGAGGATAGCCTGCGCTGAGGAGAGCCGGCTGGGTTGCAGGACGAGCAGAGCTAGGCGAGCGTCACCGTGCCTGCGCCGTGGGCGCTGTCGTAGATGGCCTCGCCGATCTGCAGAGACTTGACGCTGTCCCACAGGTCCGGTCCGCCCTCCACCAGGCCGAGACACCGCTGAGCGAAGTGCTGGATCTCGCCCAGATAGCCGAAGGTGGCGCGGCTGTTGTTCACGCCGGTCCAGGTGGGCTGGAACTCTCGAACGTAGCGCCCGGCCCTGGGGGCGACCTGCGTGAAGTCTTCGCGCTCCTGCCAGGTTAGGTAGAGCATATCGCGGCACTCGACGTAGGTCTCGAGGCCAGTGACATGGAGAACCTCTCTGATGTCGCGGAAGCCGAGCTTGTGCTCAAGGCCGTTGACGTCGAGCTGGCCGACGGCGCCCGAGGCATACTGGAGGTTCACGAGGTAGGCGAACTGGGTCGGCGTGGCCTCATGGTAGATGGCCTGCAGGGAGGCAACGTCGCCACCGAAGAAGCGGATGAGGTCGAAGATGTGGCAGAGCTGGCCGATGAGCATGGAACGCTTGGCGGAGTCGATGCCCCAGATCTGGGGATAGGGCCCCTGGGCGAACTTGCAGCTAACCTTGTGGATCGGGCCGAACTCCGGCCGGCCGAGGATGTCCTTGGCCATGCGGTAGACGTCGGCGAAGCGCTTCATGAAGCCGACCTGGCCCCAGGTACCCTTGGCCTCGGCGAGCTCGGCGAGTTCTCTTGCTTCGACGGAGGTGTTGGCCGAGGGCTTCTCCACGTAGACGGGGATGCTGCGCTCGAGGACGCGCGGCGCCAACTGGTACTGAAGCGGTCCGGGGCCGATGACGAAGACCCCGTCGAGTTCCTCCTTGTCCAGCATCGCGTCGATTTCCGTGTAGACGGCACGAGCCCCGAAGTTGCGGGCATTGCGCTCGGCCTTGGCACGGTCGAGGTCGCAGATGGCGACGAGGTCGATCTCGGGGACCTGGTGCAGGTTCGGGTACAGCGAGGCGGTGGCGAATCCGCCGGCGCCGATGAAGGCCAGCTTGGCTTGACGGGTCTGTGTCATGGCAGTTCCCTCCCGGAAGAATGGCGAAGGTTTCTCGCCATGCCGACAGATACCTTCGTCAAAGTCTGGCGGGCTCGCGAAGGAGGAGACTACCGATCGCTGAGTGCGGAGTCGAAGCGCTATTGTGAGCCGGTCGAGTCGACGTCGGGTATGGGTGGCGGCGTAACGATCCCGAGACGCTCGTAGATGGGCTGCACCGCGCGACGAACCGAACGGACCTGCGTGGCAAAGAACATCGCGCCAAGAATGGAGGCCACACCGCACAGGGTGATGGTGAGTGGCGCTCCGAGGCGCTGGGCCACACCGCCGGCAAGGAGACTACCGAAGGGCGCGGTACCTGCGAAGGCCATCATGTAGAAGCTCATGACGCGACCGCGCTTGTCGTCATCGGCGATGGTCTGGAGCATGGTGTTGCATGAGGACATGTGAGTGATCATGAAGAAGCCGGTGGCGACGAGCATGGCCATTGAGAGCCACAGGGTCTGGGACTGGCCAAAGCAGATGAGACCGACACCGAAGAGCGCCGGGGCGACAGTTATCCAGCGCCACAGACCACGCACGCTGCGGCGTGCGGCCATGCAGAGGGCTCCGAGCAGGGCGCCGGCACCCGCTGCGGCCATGAGGAACCCGAGGGTTTTTGCGTCGCCTTTGAGAATGTCCTTGGCGATGACCGGCATCAGCACCTGGTAGGGCATACCGACCAGACTGATGAGCGCGAGGAGGATGAGGATCCAGCGGATCGGTGCGAAGCCGAACACGTAGGCTGCGCCCTCGCGGAACTGGTGGCGGATCCGGCCGGCTGCGGCCCGTGGCTGGCGAAGGTTGATGCTCATGGCCAGGAGAGCCCAGATCACGGCGATGTAGCTGAGCCCGTTAATCAGGAAGCACATGCCCTCGCCGACCACTGCCACCAGAATGCCCGCTACGGAGGGACCGATCAGGCGTGCGCTGTTGAACATCGCGGAGTTGAGAGCGATGGCGTTTCCGAGGTCTTCCTTGCGCTCGACCATGTGGACGACGAGCGACTGTCGCGCGGGCATGTCAAAGGCGTTCACCGCGCCGAGGAGCATCCCGAGGGCCATCACCTCCCAGACCTGGATCCAGTGCAGGAGGACCAGGATCGCGAGGATCAGAGCCTGCACCATCGACACTGCCTGAGTTATCACGAGCAGGCGCCGCAGGTCCCATCGGTCGACGAAGACGCCGCTGACCGGTCCCAGCAGCAGAGTGGGGAGCTGGCTGACGAAGCCGATGATGCCCAGCCACAGGGCTGAGTGCGTCAGGTCATACACCAGCCAGCTCATTGCGATCCGCTGTATCCAGGTGCCCACCAGGGAGATGCCCTGGCCGAAGAAGTAGAGGCGGTAGTTGCGGTAAGCCAGCGCCCGCAGAACTAAGCGGACGCCTTTGGGTTCCTCGGTTGGTTGGTCTTGCTCAGCCATGGTCTTGCTCGGGTGACAACCTGCTTGAGTGCCCGCCGGGAAGGCGGGCACTCGGGCCTAGCGTCTCAGCGCCTCGATCTGTGCGGCAACACGGGAGCGCTCGGCCGTCAGTACCGCCGGGTCCTCCGTGAAGGTGGTCAGGTTCGTGACCACCTCTGCCGGGACCTCACCGATGGAAGCAGGTTTCCCCTTCTCCTTAAGTAGCTTGCGAAGCAGCAGGTAGTACTCGTAGTCCTCGAGCCCATCGCGGATGTTCTCGAGGCGGACTGTCGCCAGGGGCCCGGTGGGCCCTGCGCACATGATACTACCGTCGCCGTTGTTGATGAGGTAGCTCGCGGGATTCCAGTCTGTGCGCGGGCCACTCGTGATAGGACGATCATTGACCAGCCAACGGTTCACTGCATAGTAGAGGAATCCGCCCGGTCGGTACTTGGCGGTCATGGCACCCATGAGCAATCGTCCCTCAATCGCGGGGTACTCAACGAACCAGTTTGCCCAGGGATGCTGCGGGCCGATGCAGATGTACCACCAGATATCGCGGCCCTTGCTCTGGGCCTCCGCGGTTCGCGCGGCGTTGTTGTCGAACTTGGGTGTGAGAGGAACCCAGATCTGGACAGCGTCGCCGTTGGCACGGTCCAGGCCGAAGGTCTGATCGTAAGCGGTCGTCATGACCGGGATGTCCGGGAACTTCTTGCGGAGCTTTTCGGCCGCCTCGTAGAGAACTCCCAGTTGGTCGGCGGGACGCTCGTCGAAGCAGTAGATGTAGCAGAGCTTGCGGGCCCCGGCGGCGTCGATGGTGGGCAGGTAGGCCTCGACCGCCTTGGTCTGCTCCTCGAACTTCTTCCAGAAGTCCACCGCGTTGAAGGCCGAACCAACCGGCGCCCAGATGTAGCACAGGTTGATGGTGTTCAGGCCCATCGCCATGAGCTCGCGCAGTCGTGCGACGTCCCAGTCCGGCGGAGCCTGGGCGTAGATGCTGCCCGGGTTCAGACGGTACTCGCGCAGCATCCAGTCCTCGTACTTGCGGGTGATGGCCTTGACGTCGACGTTGGTGCTCTTGTAGGTGGGGCCGAGATCGCGGAAGGACAGAGCGGTCCGCAGGCTCGAAGTCTTGGGGATTGCGAAGTCGTAGACTCTAAGCTTGACCGTCATGGTCTGGGAGCGGACGCCCTGAGCCTTGACGGTGAGCTTGCCCTCGTAGGTTCCGGCAGCGGCGTCCTCAGGGACCTTGACGGTGACCCACAGCGGGAGGACCTCGCCGACCGGCACGACGTCGACCTTGTCCATGAAGTCCAGCAGCGGATCCGGCCACCAGCCAAGACTTGTGACCTTGTAGCTGGGCTGCTTGCAGTTGACGTAGCCTACGAGGCGAACCGTCGCCGCGATCTGCTTGCCCTTGTCGCTGCGCAGAGGGGACATCGACCAGGTAACGGAGGTCAGGTCGTCCTTCACTGGCACAAGGATCGTCTGGAAGCTCTCGGCCTCATTGCGCGCTGCGGCCAACTCGAAGTGGTCGGTGTAGGGAGACTCCAGGCGGCGGGACTCCAGGAAGACCTTGCGCATGGAGGTCTCGGCGGCCAGGAGGAAGTCGACGTCCTTACCCTTCATGGCGACGGCCGCCTTCAGACGCCAGAGGAGGGCGTCGGACTGGTCCAGCTCAGTCTCCAGGCGCTGCAGACGTCCGCGGGTGGAGAGGAGTTCCTCCTCGGTGGTCGGTGGGGCGGTGCTCAGGCGGCTGACGAGTTCCTGCAGTTGGTGCTTGAGCGTGGCGGAGTGGCGTGCCTGGCGTCGCAAGTCTACAGGGAGACGATCGGCACCGTCCGCCAGGAGCGCGGTCACCTGGGTGGCGTTGGTCTCTGCGCGCTTCAGGAGGGCCTTCGCAGGCGTCTCGAGGTCGGGGCTCAGGCTGACGTTGTCCAGATAGACAGTGGAGGTTTGAGCCGGTCTGGTGAGATAGAAGTGAATCTCACTGAGCTTCTTCAGCTCGATCGACTGGCCGATGGTCTGCAGGGGCGTCGCACAGGCGGTGAGCACGTGAGGTGCCAGGGCGAAGGTCGCGCTGAAGCGATGGCCCGCGGTGTCCCGCAGCTGGAGGTTCACAGAGGCCGGGACAGCCTGAGGGTTGTAGGCATCGAAGCGGAAGGTGCCATACTTGGTGAGGAAGTCAAAGGTGGCAGCACTCTCGGTGGGGAGCCAGCCGGTCTGACGTGTGGCAACGATGGCGGGCCACTCCTCCTTGCCCGGAGCGTACTTCATGAAGGTCACGGCCGCACTGGCCTGACCGTGGGATGCCCAGGCGGTGTTGAGCGCCAGCGCGGTCTCGGTCCTGACTTGCCAGGTCTTGAGGTCCTCGGGACGCTCGAAGTCAAAGAGCAGCACCGATCCCGCCTGTGGCGTTGCCGGCTGCGCTGACAGCGGCAGGCACAGTCCGAGAAGCAGTACGGTCCAGGTCATACGTCGTAGCATGTCATCTCCATCCTTAGTCCAGGGAATGAAAGACACAAAAGCGAGTGGGTGGCTCCGCGGCCGACGCCTCAGCGATGTACGAGAAGGCGACCGCGGTCACCCGAAGGATAGTTTGTGGTTCGTCCTGCGGCCTCCTGCCTCCTCCATGCAGGTGTTGCCTGGACTGCGCGAGAAGGGGCAGACACAGTTCACCCGACCACGGAGGTGGCCCGTCCCCATGCGTCACTGCTTTGTGCTCTCCGCTCTGGTTCTGGTTATGCTGCCGCTGTTCCCCGCTTGCGCCCAGGATGCCGATGGTGACGGTCTTGATGCCCAGACCGAGGAGGTTCTGGGCACGGACCCCAACTTCGCCGAGACCCTTGACGTGATCGCCACGGACAAGACGAAGGAACAGGGCGACCGAGTGGGCGTCGACAACTACGCTCCCGGTCTGGATGTCACGGCGGTGGCTCTGGGCAACGTGGCGGGGAACCGCTGGCTTTGGCGCATAGACTTCGCCCAGCCTGTGCTGACCTCGAACCTGGGCCTGATCGTGTACCTCCAGGCCGACAACGACGAGAAGACCGGCCGCAAGGACGCCCGGGGGATTGACTACATGCTTGGGTGGCGTGGCGGCAGCGCTTCGGTGCGATGCTTTGCGGCCGACGGTAAGGAGACGCCTCGCACCGCACAGGCAGCAGTCGTCGGCAACCACCTGTATCTGTGCGCCGACCTCGACCTGATGCAAAGCGAGGGCAAGACCCTCGGCTCGGCCTGGGTGCTGGTCGAGACGCTGCGGCCGTACCTGAGGGTGGACAGCGTCGATACTTTCCAATTCACCGCGCAGCGCCAATCTGATCGGCAGAAGGTGAAGAGGGTGCAGGACGCGATGGCCAACGAGAACTTCGCGGTGACTTGGGGCCTGGACCTCATGCGGGCGCTGCCGGAGGACCGGCGGAACGTCCGGCTCCCGATCGACCAGTGTCGCATGCACGGCTTCAAGTTCGACGACATGAACGAGTACCACATGCCCAGTGCTCGAGTCATGGAGGGCGGCCCCTATACGGTGGAGGCAACGGTGCCCGCTGAAGGCCGCTACTACCCAGCCTTCATCGCTTACGACTGCGGCGGGCGTCAAGTCTACACGCTCTCGGTCAACGGGAAGCGTCAGGGCGTCGCCGTGGCCTCGGCGGACAACAACCGGCAGGCCCTCTTCGTGCTGGCCCAGCCGCTCCAACTCGCGAAGGGTGACACGGTGTGCGTCGAGTTGGCCAGTGCTGAAGGCTCACCGCGCATGGAGGACCTGTGGCTACTGGGGACCATGCCGGAGATACGCAAGCTCCCGCGGGAGATCCGGTACCTCAAGGGCGAGTCGGTCGCAGGGATGCTGACCAGTGCTGTCGGGCTGTCCGGAGTGGCAGGCGCACCGACCTGGCAGGGACGGATCACCTTTGTGACCACCTGGCCAGCACAGGCGAAAGTCGAGTATGGGATGACGGAGCAGTACGGGCAGGTTCTCGAGGAGACGCAGCCCGTGAGCAACCACCGGTTCTGGCTCCGGCCACTAGCAGAGCCAAGGGCTCGGGTCTTCTACCGGGTGAGTGCGACGACCCCGGAAGGTGGAGAAGTGGTGGCGAAGGGTGTGCTGGAGCCTCAGACGCCGACGACTGAGCTTCTGGCCAAGGCTCCGGCTCGAGGGCGGGTTCCGCTCACAGTGCGGAACGAGCACCCAGTGGCTGTGAAGGCGTGGCCGGTGACTCAGGGCATCCCCTTCGCTCAGGGCCAGCTTACCGGCGCGGAGTTCTTGCGGCTGGTTGACGGGAGCGGACGCGAAGTGCCGCTGGCTGCGGAGGCCCGAGCGTGGTGGCCTGACGGCTCGGTGAAGTGGGTGCTGCTCGACTTCCAGACGGACCTGCCGGCGCAGGGAGGGGCTGACTTCTCCTTGGAGTACGGGACCTCCGTGCGGCGGAGTGCACCGGCGCGGGCGGTCGCCCTGCGGGATACCGAGGCGGCACTCATGATCGACGCGGGACTGCTGCAGGTTGAGCTGCGCAAGGACGGCGCCGGGTTCCCGGGTCGCGTCTGGCTGGACAAGAACCGTGACGGGCGCTTCACGCCAGAAGAGCTGGTGCTCGACGGCGGCAGGGGCCAGGTGACCATGGCCGACAAGACGGCCACGGTCTCGGCGAATCCGTCCATACAGGTGCTCAGCCGCAATGCCCTGCATGTCGTGGTGCGGGTGAGTAGCAACGCTGAGTTTGCCGAGGACAAGGCGACGCTGAACGGGTCCTACGACTTACATGTGTACCTGAACCAACCCTTCCTGCGGGTGCTGCACACCTGGACGAATACGAACACAGCCAGCGAGTGGACGCAGCTACAGTCCTGGGACCTGGTGAGCCCGGCTGCGGTCGGAACTGGTGCGCAGGTGGCGGCCGGTGGGATGGACGGCGCACTGGCGGTCTCCGCAGGCCCCGTCCTCCTGGATCAGCCCTTCGACAACGCCTTCGCGGTGACCCAGCAGGGACGCGCGGTCACCAGGGGTGAGAAGGCTGAGGGTTGGCTCGACCTGTCAGGGTCTGACGGGGGAGTCACGGTCGCCCTGCGGGACTTCTGGCAGCTCTATCCGAAGCGTCTGACTGCGGGCACCGACGGCGACGGACGGCCGACGATCACCGTGGGTGTGATGCCTCGCTTTGCGCCGGAAACGTACCGAATCTCGAAGGAGGGAGAGCTGGAGGACAAGCTCTTCTACTACCTCAAGGATGACGTGTACCGGCTGCGGCAGGGAGTGGGGAAGAGGGATGAGCTGCTGTACTACCTGCGCGGCGCCGGCGAGAGTCGCGATCAGGCGGTAGCCGTCGCAACGGTCTTTCAGCGGCCGCCTCTGGCAGTTGCGCCGAAGGAGTGGTACTGCGACTCGAAGGCCTTCACCGATGTGCTACCCTCCAGCCCCGAGCTGGGTGGCGTGTACCGGATGTACGAGGACCAGGTCGCCAAAGCTCTGGAGGGGTACCTCAAGAATCGGCGGGACGGCCGCGAGTACGGCATGCTCAACTTCGGCGACTGGTGGGGCGAGCGCGGGCGAAACTGGGGCAACATCGAGTACGACACCCAGCACGGGTTCTACCTGCAGTTCATCCGGAGCGGCGATCCGGACTTCTTCTACGTGGGCGAGGAAGCCTGCCGCCACAACATGGATGTGGATGTGGTGCGATCGCACTCGGACCCCGGACGCGTCGGGTGCGTGTACGCCCACTGCATCGGCCACACAGGCGGGTACTACGACCACTCGATCGGAGGCTTGGCGACGCCCTCGGGCGGGTTCAGTGTGAGCCACACCTGGGTGGAAGGCTACCTCGATGACTACTTCCTGACGGGCGACCTGCGCGGGCTCGAGACGGCGCAGATGGTCGCTGATCATTACGATTCGTACTACACGCGCGTGTATGACTACGACAACGGACGCACCTCGGGCTGGCACCTGATCCTGACGCTGGCGATGTACCGGGCCACGGGCGACCCGTACTACCTGAACGCCGCCCACATCGTGACCCAGCGTGTGAAGGAGCGCGAGATGCCCGAGGGTGGCTGGGCGCGCCAGATGATGCCCGGCCACTGCTACTGCACGCCGCGGCACCGTGGCGAGGCCGCCTTCATGGTCGGGGTCCTGCTGACCGGCCTCAAGGACTACCACAAGATCACGGGCGACCGGGCGACCGGCGACATGATCGTCAGAGGGTCTCGCAACATCATCAAGGAGACGTGGGTGCCGGAGCAGAACGCCATGCGGTACACCTCGTGTCCACAGACCAGCCCCTCGGCAGGGCTGTCGACGCTGATCACAGAGGGCATCCTGTACGGTTACGGTCTGTCGGACGATCCGCAGTTGGGCGAGGTCGCTCTCGGCGGCACGCTTCAGGGGCTGCTGTCGATGGGCGGGATGGGGAAGAGCTTCAGCCAACAGATTCGCGTGAGCCCGCATTTCCTGCATCAACTGTGGCAACTGCGACTCACGGAGACGGCCGTGGAGATTCCCGCAGCGCCGGCGAAGGTGACTGCGCTCATCAGCAACCGCGACGGGAAGGGATTCGAGCTTCTCCTGCGTCCGTGGGGTAGGGACGGACACTGCAAGGCCCGAGTTCTGGGGCCTGAGGGTGTGCCGGTGGCTGAGGCTGAGGCCGACGCAGCCAGCCCGGCGACGACGGTGAAGCTGCCGACGGCTCTGCCGGCCGGAGTGTACACCCTGGAGCTTGCAGGCAGCGGCACCTGGGGCCTTGACACGTACCTGACACCGGTGGTGCTGAAGGCGGACGGACCGCTATCACTGCCGCGACGCCCCCTTGCGGCGACCTACTTTGTGTCCCGCGCGGGTGAAGGCACAGGTCCGCTCGACGCCTCCGCGAAGCCGGCTGGGGATTTGTACGTCGCGCCGCTGGAGCATGCGCGGAACCTGCTGGCCCTGGACAGCCGCCTTACGGACGGCAAGGCGCTCTCACTGACGGCGCCCTACGCGCCGCTGGTCGCACTGTGGTCGCAGTTCTGGTTCAGTCCGGAGGAGCCGGTGGCGCGTCCCGCAGTGCAAGGACTCGTGCCGGGTGGCGGGAACAAGATGCAACTCGATGCCACTGCCAGCACCGCTGCGCGTCCTCTGAGAGCGCTGTGGTCGGTGGACGGGGAGAAGGTCGGCGAAGGGATGACCCTCTCGCTGACAACCCCGACGGAGGGTGACCACCTGGCGAAGCTGGAAGTGCGGGATGAGCGCGGGCTGTCTGCGACGGCGACGCTGCCGATTCGGGTTCCGCCCAAGTGGGTGCTCGACCTTGCGCCGGAGGACGTCGTGATCGTTGAGGCGGAGAGCTTCAGCGGCCAGACCGGCGGCCAGGTCGAGATCACCCAGCGCGTGGGCGGTGTGGGGAAGATCATCACAAAGTGGGAGGCCGTGTTGGGCCACGCCTTGACCTGGGAGGTGCAGGTGCCACAGGAGGGCACGTACGCCGTGGCCCTGAGGTACAGCTCGGGGAGCCAGAACACGGTGCGGGAGCTGAAGATCGACGGGAAGCACCCCGACCCAATCTTCGCGCGGATCGCCCTGCCCCACACTGGAGGGTACTCGACGGACCAGAGCAACTGGCGGTACCTGCGGGTTGAAGGCGCAGACGGCAAACCGGCCCCGGTCAGGCTGACACGGGGCCGGCATCAACTGTCTATGACGAACCTAACAGGCGGTTGCGCGCTGGATCAGATCCTGCTGGTGCGCCTCCAGTAGTCGCGATCACTCGGCCGCGCCGCGCTCTATGACGTACACCCGCTCGCCATGCATGAAGGCACCACTGGCCTCTGTGGGGACTTCCTCGCCGGTGATGACATCATAGGCTCGTTCGCCCTCCGCCAGTTGCACGGAGTAGTCGGAGAAGGGCCAGTAGACCTTGCGCAGTCCATCGGCGGAGGTCCAGCATACGCCGGTGCAGGTCCACGGGTCCTGCTCCGAGCGCAGCAGCGTGCGCTGCACCATGTCGGCTCGCACGCGGCGGAAGGCCTGATTCGCGTAGGCAACGCGAGTGAGCTGCTCGGGGTGATCGGCGAGGGCCGTTCCGACGTACTCGGGCTCCGCGTCGTGCAGGGCCACGATGGGCGTCGAGCCGTTTGCCAGCAGGCGGTAGTACCAGTTGGTCTCTGTGGGCCGCAGGTGGTAGTAGAAGCCTGCGGTCTTGTAGCAGGTGTAGCCTCCCTCGGCCAGTTGCCCTTCCGTCGGACTGTCGATGGCGACGGGTGATTCGCCCTCCACGTAGACACTCTCGAAGCCCACGGTGTCGAGGAGTTCCTTGACGCGGCGGAAGGCCGGGATGAGGTTGAAGCCCGGCTGACTGGGTGCTGCGCAGTTCACGACCGAGGCCACCGGCGCGAAGGAGTCCAGCCAGACACTGGCAACGCCCAAGTCGTGCAGCCGCTGGAAGGCTTCCTGAGACCGCAGGTAGTAGTCGGTGTTGAGGTCCAGCCAGGCGAGACTGCCGGCGCCGCAGGTGTAGTAGCTGCCGTCGGTGCGACGGGCAAACCACTCCGGGTTTGTGTCCCAGTAGGGCGAGGCCGTGGATAGCTGCCCGGTCGGCACCCACAGACAGAGCTTGAGGTCACGGGCATCGGCGGCGTCGCAGAGCTTGCGTATCGCCTGCTCGCCGCCACCATAGGGCGAGAAGTCGAAGCCCAGCAGGGCCAGGTCGGGCCTGGCGGACTTGCGCTGTGCCCCGGCATTGTCCCACACGCAGCCCTGCCACAAGCGCTCGAAGCCAAGCTCGGCAACCTCATCGAGCATGGCAATCACGTTGTCATAGTTGGTTGCGGCGCACTGCGATAGGAAACCATCGGCCGGTCGGACGCAGAGACGTCGGGTCGACTCTGCAGGGATACCAAAATGATCGCGGACCTTGCGGACGAAGAACTCGTAGCAGCGCGTGTACTCATCCTCGAACTGCAGCCCGGCCAGGTTGTCCTGCTTGCACAGAAGCACGTAGCGCCAGGGCGTGCGCACTGTGGTGCCGGGGACTACGTTCACCTCATCCGTGAGCTGCAGGGGCGCATTGCCCGCACGTTTGCTCAGTGAGGTGAAGATCAGCGGCGCCGCCTCATCGAAGTCATAGGCGACGACCAGGCTCCCGGCCTTGCCGCCCTGGAAGTAGAAGCAGGGCGTGCGGAGGAATTCCGGGGAACGTCGCAGGCTCAGCGGCTCTGCACTCGTCTGCTGGTGGGGTGGAACCAGGTACAGCCGGTCTGACCGGCCGCCCAACTCCCAATGCGTGCGGTCGATGAGACGCGTGACGACCTCACGGTCGCTGCGGAGGATGTACTGGTAGGCGAAGCCCACATACCACTTGCCGCCAAGGGCAAGCTCCTCGGGCCGGATCACCAGCCGGAGGTCACCGCTGGTCTGTCCGCCCTGGCCCTCAAGATGACAGACAACGGCACAACGGGCGCCCTGATCGACGCTGTCCAGCACGACCCGTGTCGCCGTGAAGCCGGTCTCTGTCTCGATCGTGGGCAACATCGGTGGCCGTGCAAGGCACACGGGCACGCCGCCGATACTGACTGCGCCGAGGC
This sequence comes from Armatimonadia bacterium, assembly GCA_039679385.1. NCBI lineage: Bacteria > Bacillati > Armatimonadota > Armatimonadia > Armatimonadia bacterium. Next base: position 70,139 of record JBDKVB010000068.1, read on the forward strand.
CCAGGAAGCCGCCTCGGGTGTCGCGGACCAGTTCGATGCTTGTCTCGTTGGGCAAGAGCAGCCTGTCCTGCGCCCAGCAGCCGGCGGCGAGCAGGACGAGAAGGCTCGCCACGAGACCCGGTCTGATCAAGGCCCATCACCTCCTTCATCTGGGGGTGAGACGGATCGGCTCAAGAGCTGCCACGCACTCAGACAGGTAACACCGCTCTCGCGCACACAGATGCGATGTGCCCAGTGTAGGTTGGCCGTCACAGGGCCCGCTTCCTCCTTGGAAGGGAGGAGTCGACGCTTGGATTGCGAAGATAGCAGCGCTCCGGCGTCAGGGCGCTCTGCCGCCTGGCGTGCAGTCACGCATCCAACTCGAAGCCGAACTCGCTCACAAGCTGGAGGACAGCCAGTGAACATCCTGATGACGCGTCCGAATCTGTGCGACCTGCCGCCCGTCATTATACCCGAAGGATACAAGCTTGTTACAGCCTGCGAGATAGAGAATCTTCCGGCTGTCTGGTCGCGGGCAATCAACGAGGCCTTTGGCGATCAGAACTGGACGGAAGAGTACGTCCTGCAAGAGTTCATCACCCGGGAGCAGTTCGACCCCGCAGGCGCGTTCTTTATCTTGTACGAGGGTCAGCCGGTTGCGATGGCCTTCAAGTGGCGCGATACACCTGAGGAGAGGGTCACGGGACGCGTCCACTATGTAGCGACCGTTGGAGACCATCGGGGCAAGGGTCTCGGAAGAGCAGTGGTGGTGACCGTTCTGCACTCCATGCGCGAGCATGGCCTGAGCCGGGCTGTTCTGACGACGCAGCCGTACCGCCTCCCCGCCATTCGCCTGTACATGTCCCTGGGCTTCGAGCCGACGCCGCGGAACGAAGAGGAGCAGGCGGCCTGGCAGGAAGTGGGCGAGAAACTGCAAGCGAGGTAGGCGGTGTCTCCGGGCGCAGCCGGTGTCGCCCGAGGAGGGGAATCGAATGACGCAGTCCCTCAGGAGGCGGACTCCGGGAGGAACGCTGAAGATCCCGCGGATGGTGATCGGCCTCCTGGGTGCGCTTGTGATATGTGCGCCGGGCAGGGCGGCGCTCCCGGACAAAGTGGACTATCTGGTTGTCGCCGCGGACGACCTGTACGACGGCTGTGCGGCCTTGCTGGAGTACCGGAGTGGGCAGGGCTACGCGACGGCTGCCGTGAAGGCCTCGGAAGCCTGCGGAGGTAACCCGTTGGCTGCCGGTGCTGCGACGAGGCTTGCCGGCTTCGTGAAGGAAGCTCACGAGCGCTGCGGGGTGCGATACCTGCTACTGGTCGGCGACGCACGAGGCAAGCCGGGTGCGATGGTGCCGATGGTGGTCGCTCCCTCGGGCTACTACAGTCGGCAGATACTCAGCGACCCCGACGTGGCCTCCGACTTCCCCTATGCGACACTCGGGACCGACGCCCCGCAACTGCATGTGGGGCGCTTTGCGGTTGACACCCCGGCAGAGCTGGCGACAGCTATGGACAAGACCATCGCCTACGAGACGCAGGAGCCGGGCGGGTCCTGGCAGCGCAGGATCGGCTTTGTGACCGGTGTACTCGGGTACAGCCCGATTGTCGATGCGCTCGCGGAGAGTGTGTTCGCGCGCATCGTCACGGAGGACATCGCTCCGCTCTACGACCTGGAAGTCGCGCAGTCCCTCGCGGGGTCGGTGTACTGCCCCTTCCCGCCGGACTTCTCCGCCAACTCGCTGAGGATGATGAAGACGGGGGCGCTGGCCATGGTCTATGTGGGGCATGGCCAGTGGGACAGCTTCGATGAGTTCACCTGGCGGGGGACGCGCTACCCTGTTCTGGGCGCTGCGGACATCGACCGGATCTCGTGTTCAGAGGGCCTGCCCCTGGCGGTCGTGCTGGCGTGCTCGACGGGCAGGATCGACGATGATCGGGGTGAGTGCCTGGCGGAGAGGATGTTCAAGCTCGCAAGGGGTCCCGTGGCGTATCTTGGAGCCTCGCGGATCTCCCAGCCCTACGGCATTGCGCTGTTCGGGAAGCACCTGGTCGGGACGCTTCTGGGAGAGGAACAGCAGACTCTGGGAGAGGCGATCGACGAGGCCAAGCAAGCGGTGGAAGGTGACGTCCAGAGTGGGTTCCGGCAGCAGCTCGACATGCTGTCGGCGATGGTCTACGGCCCACAGAGCCTCCCGGGCATCCGTCGCGACACGGTGCTCCAGTACAATCTTCTGGGCGACCCGGCGCTGCGGCTACGACGACCGGTGCCGCTGAGGGTGTCGGCAGTGTACCTGGGCGATGGGCAGATCGAGGTAAGGGGAGAGAGCCCGATTCGGCAGGGACAGGTCCTGGTGTCGCTGGAGTGCGGACGAGCGGAGTTCCCGCGGGAGCTCCCTGTCGTTGATGAGGCTTCGCGTGACCTGCGCAGCGAGATGAACCGGCGGTACCAGCAGGCGCAGGACAAGGCCTTCCAGCGCGTCGAGGCGACCGCTGAGGACGGGCGATTCCACGTGGTGCTGCCCGCTGCCGGCAGCGAGACCAGTCAGTGGCTGATCGTAAAGGCAGCAATCAGCGACGGCAAGCAGTGCGCTGCCGGAGCCTGCATCCTGCGGCGAGGCGTCGCCAACTAGGCTAGTGCCCGAGCGACTGCCTGCGCACGTCGCAGTCTTCCACGATCCGGACCAGCAGGTCGATGGCCGTTGCCGTGGCCACGTGCATGCATCGCCAGAGCATGGCGAAAAGCCCAAGAGAGAAGCCCACGACATAAGCGGAGAGCGCAAGCTCGTAGCGCTTGTCCGCGGCGTGAATGTACATCGCGTAGACGCCCAGGCCGATGAAGGCGATGCTGGCAACGCCGCAGAGGGCCACCAGACCCGATCCCCAGTTCATCAGTTGTTTCTTTACGTAGATCGCTTGTGTGACGGAATCGATGGGAGGCTCTTGTGGCATAGCCATGGCTGGCGGCTCCAATCTCCGACACGCGCTCGAGAGGGTGCATTGGTCACTACGACAGACGCGATGTAAAATATAGACAAAACGTATCATTGAGTCAAGCGTAGCTCAGGATTGCCGAAAGATACCTTCTGCCCCGTGGGTCAGTAGGATGCTGGCGGGGGAGACTTGCCCGGCAAGGTCCGCCGCCTTGCGGGTGACTTCGGTAACATGTTACAATCGGCCAAGTTGCAGGTGGTGGAGGCCCTGACAGCTCGGGCTGTGGGATGAGGAGGTCGGGGACGACGCCCCGTCAGGACGGTCCGGGGTTGCTGGTGCGCGGTTCGGACGGCCGCCACAAGGGCGCGGGGCTCACCTGGAGGACATGACGTATGGAAAGGCGCAGACGCAGACAATCAGGCCCGTTGCGGCAATCGCTGGCGTTCTGGGGCGTAGTGTTATTCGTCTGCGTGGTCGCCGGCCTGGTGAGCTTCAAGTTTGGCCGCGACTGGCTGGGAAAACGACTGGCTGACGTTGAGATGACGCCGGGCGCGCCGAGGATCGTGGCCCAGAGCAATTCGCAGTCGGAGGCGGCGGTCCGGGCGGATGCTGAGGCGAAGGCCCCCGAGAAGGCCGAAGTCGCCCTGGAAGATCGCGAGCCAACCGCGGCCGAGAAGCGTGACCGCGAGGAGCAGCGGGCCCTGGGCGAGCCCCAGGACGGTGCCCAGGCGAACCAACGGGCTGCGGAGGGGGCTGCCGGCAGCGACACCGGTGTCTCCTCGGAGGACACGGAGGGCCGGTTCCTCGTGACGGCAGGTGCCTATCCCGACGAGGCGAACGCAAGCAAGATCGTGGCAACACTGGCGGCGCGAGGACATACGCCGGAGATCGAGAGGATCACCCGCGGGGGACGGGAGTTCTACCGGGTGAACGTCGCGGTCATGCGGGGACGCTCGAACGCTGAGGGACTGCGCGATGAGCTGACCTCCGTGGGCATTCCCGCGCAGGTCACCCGCGCCCGGTAGTCCGATCTCTGCCAAGCACCGCGCCAGGAGTGTGAGTACTGGGCTCACCAACCGCATGTTGCCCTGCATCGAGCGAGTCATCCTGATCGTGCTGGACGGAGTGGGGGCGGGCGAGCTACCGGACGCCGACGCCTACGGCGATGCCGGGAGCAACACTTTGGCGCATGTGTGTGTGACCTGCGGGCCGCAGTTGCCGAATCTGGGCGACCTCGGGCTGGGCAATCTGCTGCCGCTCGCGGGCGTGCCGCCGACAGCGGCTCCCCGGGCATCCTACGGCAGACTGGCGGAAGGGTCCGCGGGGAAGGACTCCACGGTCGGACACTGGGAACTGATGGGTGTCGTGTCACCCAGGCCCTATCCGGTGTATCCGGAGGGCTTCCCGCAGGACATGATGGACCTGTTCGAGGCCCGGACAGGGCGGGGAGTGCTCGGGAACCGACCGGCCTCCGGCACAGAGATCATCAAGGAACTCGACGCCGAGCACCGCAGGACCGGGAAGTGGATCGTCTACACCTCGGCGGACAGCGTGTTCCAGGTGGCGGCGCACGAGGAGGTCGCGCCGACCTCCGAGTTGTACCGGGCGTGCGAAGTGGCGACGGAGCTGTTCATGGCGACCGGGCGCGTGCTGCGGGTCATCGCACGTCCCTACGCCGGTTCGGAGGGCAAGCTGCATCGCACCGCCGGCCGTCGTGACTACAACATGGCTGCGCCGGACACCACGGTCCTGGACCTCCTGATGGCCGCAAACAGACCGGTGACGACGGTGGGGAAGGTGGACCGGCTGTTTGCCGGTCGCGGCGTGACGGTGACGGTGCACACGAGTAACAACACGGATACCTTGTCGGCCCTGGCTGACCAGGTCGAGCTTGGCGGAAGCGGCCTGGTGTTCGCGAACCTCATTGACTTCGACATGCTTTACGGGCACCGGAACGATGTGGCCGGCTTCGCGAAGGGGCTGGAGGAGTTCGATGCGGCACTTCCAGGGCTCCTTCGAGGATTGCACCGGGGCGACGTGCTGATGATCACGGCGGATCACGGCTGCGATCCGACGACGCCGAGCACGGATCACTCGCGGGAGTACGTGCCGCTTCTGGTGTGTGGGCCCCACCTTCGCGCCGGAGTGGACCTGGGGATCCGCGACAGCTTCGCCGATGTTGGGGCCACGATCTGTCACGCCCTGGGCGTGCAGCGTCCGCACCGAGGAGTGAGCTTCTGGTGCGACGTGGCCGACTGTGACCAGACAGGAGACGAACGAGTTGCCCGTCAACGAGTGGATTGGTTGCGCCGTCGGGATATTGCTGGTTAGCGCCCTGCTTAGCCTGATGCTCTGGGTTTCCGGGCACGAGCGTCACATCCCGCACCAGCGGCTCAAGCGGATGGTCGCGATGGTGTGGGTGTCGGTGGTGGCCTGCATCGGAGGGCTGCTGCTGGTTCGTCATGAGCTCGGTGGCGGCGTCTTCGACTACACCTCCCAGGGCGTCTCGCCCTTCTCGATGCGACGGCTTCACGGTGCTGAATGGGGCTGGGCCGCCGGCGGCGCGGTGTGGGTCCTCGCGTGGATGGTAGTGGCTCTGAACCTGGCCCGGCGGATCACCGGACCGGGCGGGCGCAAGATAGACCAGGCACCGGATGAAGAGGACTGAGCCTGGTTGAGGCCGGCGTGCGTTGAGCGGGGTGCCGGCCGGACTGCTGAGGAGTGAGACAAGCTTGCCGTTACCTGATCTGTATGCCAGCCTGATGGGGCTCTTCCATCGACGCAAGGGCGGACAGCCAACGCTGACCCGCGAGCAATCCATGGCAGCGCGACCGGTTCGTAACCCGGGCCTGGAGTGGAGCCTCAATGAGGACGATGAGGCTGTCGTCACGATTCCACGCCGGAAGGACACTCAGGGGCGGTTCCTGGCCTGGATGTTCTTCATCCCCGAGGCACGGCCGCTGTCGCTGGATGCCGTGGGAACCTTTGTGTGGGAGCACTGTGACGGCGAGAAGTCCGTCTCCGACCTCATTGACCTGATGGCCAAGGAGTATAACGTCGCCCGCAAGGAGGTCGAGGTCTCGCTCATCGAGTACCTCAAGCGCCTCGGACAGCGCGGGATGGTCGGGTTCCTGGTGCCCAGGGAGATCGCGCGCGAGTTGGGCCAGGAGGGCAAAGAGCTCGTCGGCTTGGAGGACGTGGGGGAGAGCGCCTCTGACCTCAAGGCGGCACAGGAGGCCGCGGAGCAGAAGCGCAAGGAAGCGCAGTCGGCCGCGGGGAAGGCCCACGACGAGGACGAGCCTGCGGGGGACGAGGCTCAGCCCAAGGACGATGAGGAGCAGGCGTGACAGAAGCGGTTCACCTGAGCCTACATAGCGGCTCCTGCGTCCGCTGCGGCACCACCGAAGACCTCATTGCCGTCAGCGAGTTCGGCAAGGCCTTGTGCCCCCGTTGTTACCCCGGGTTCCTTCGGCACCGCATCGAGGCGACGATCCGGCGATTCCGCATGGTCCCGCACGGCGGCCATGTGGTGCTGGCCGTGTCTGGTGGCGCCGACAGCGGGACGCTGCTGGACGCCCTGGGCTACCTGCGCCGGCGCCTGAACTTCACGCTGACGGCACTGCACCTGGACATGGGGATGGGCGAGTACTCCGCCGGTTGCGTCGAGGTCGTGCGGGAGCAGGCCCGGAAGGCCTGTGTGTCGCTGCAGGTCAACTCGGTACGGGAGTTCGGCGTCACGGTGACCACGGTGCGCGACTGGCCGATCTGCGCGGTGTGTGGGGCTGTGCGGCGTGCGCTTCTGCCGAGGATTGCGCGAAGCCTGCGGGCGGAGGTCCTGTGTACCGGCCACACCCTCGACGACCAGCTCCAGTACATGCTCAAGAACGTGATCTCCGGCCACCCGACCTGCCCGCCGCCCGTACACAAGCCGACGCTGGGGTATCCGGCGAAGGCGAAACCGCTGATCCAGATCCCCGATGCCGCGACCAAGATCTATGCGCAACTGCTCGGGATCCCTCTGATGGAGGAACCGTGCCCCCTGTTTGTCCCGGAGACGCACCGCTTCAAGGAAGTCTTCAACCTGCTTGAGAAGGAGGCTCCGATGAGCAAGCTGCAGTACTGGCAGGTGCTGCGGAAGGTCATGGAGCCCCGTGGCGGCGACGACGGTGAGGAGCATCCCTGCCCCGTATGCGGCGAGCTTACCTGGATGCCGAAGTGCCCGCTGTGCCGTCTGAAGGAAGAGCAGGCCAGGTCAGACCCTCGCGAAACGCCTCGGTCCTAGCGCCAACACCCCTACTCGATGCTGCGCCCAACTGCCTGCGCGATCGGCCGCAGGTCGTTCATGAGCTTCGCGAAGGACGGGCAGTCGAGAGACTGTGGGCCGTCGCAGAGCGCACAGACCGGGTCTGGATGGACCTCGATCAGCAGGCCATCAGCGCCTGCAGCGACGGCTGCCCTGGCCATGGCCGGAACGTACCGCGCAACGCCTGTCGCGTGGCTGGGATCGACGATCACCGGCAGGTGCGAGATCTCCTTCGTGACGGGAATGGCCGAGACGTCGAGCGTATGTCGCGTGTAGGTGCGGTCGATGGGATGCGTACCGCGCTCGCACAGGAGCACTTGGGTTGACCCCCGGCTCAGGCAGTACTCGGCGGCGAGAAGCCACTCGTCGATGGCGGCACTCGGGCCGCGCTTGAGCAAGATTGGGCAGCGGGTCTCCCCGGCCGCGATCAGCAGCGGGAAGTTCTGCATGTTCCGCGCGCCAATCTGCAGGATGTCGGTGTACTCGACGACGAGGTCCACCTCACTAGGGTCGACGACTTCGGTAACGGTGATGAGCCCGAGGTCATCGGCGACCCTCCGCAGCATCTGGAGACCCTCGGCCCCGAGCCCCTGGAAGGAGTAGGGACTGGTGCGAGGCTTGAAGGCTCCGCCACGCAGGACCTTGGCCCCGGCCTGCTTCACACACTCGGCTGCTTTCCGAAGCTGTGCCTCGCTCTCGATGGCGCAGGGGCCGGCCATGACGACGACCTCGCTGCCCCCAAAAGTGACGGGGCCGACCGTGAAGACGGTGTCCTTGGGATAGAACTCGCGAGAGGCGAGTTTGTACGGTCGACTGATGTGCGTAACGTGGTCGACGGCGGGCATCGTCTCCAGCGCAGCGGCCAGTGCATCGCGGATCTCCACCGGGATCGCGCTGCGGATTCCGATGGCGGTGCGTTCTCCGCCGGGGAGCTCCACAGGTGTGAGACCTGCGTCTCGGATGCGCTGGGCGACAGCCTTCACTTCGTCGAGCGTTGCTTCCGCTCGCATGGCGATCATCATAGTCGGTCACGTCGCTTTCAGTTGCAGACATCGGGGAGGGTCGGGACCCTCCCGGGCGTAGGCAGGAAGACAGGAAAGGAAGTTGCGAGTGAGAAGCCGGCCTTGAGCGTGGCTTCTGCGCGCGATTCGGCCCGCAGGGAGGTAGCCGGGCTTCGCGGTCGAATTATAGCACATCACCGCGCGCCGGGCGGACCGGCGCCACTTCGCTGAAAGAGGAAGTATCCATGGGGAAGATACCGATTGCCCTGCAGTTGTACTCCATTCGCAAAGACGCCGAGGCCGATCTGCCCGGCGTGCTGAAGGCCGTCGCCCAGATGGGCTACGACGGCGTCGAATTCGCCGGCTACTATGGCTGGTCGGCAGCCGACCTCAAAAAGATGGTAGCGGACAACGGGCTCAAGGTCGCGGGCGCCCACGTGGGTCTCGATACGCTCCTTGGTGACCAGCTCAAGGACAGCATCGACTTCCACCGGGCCATTGGCAACCAGTTCCTGATTGTCCCCGGACTCGGTGAGCAGTACCGCAACAGCGCGGCGGCGTGGAAGAACACCGCCGGCATCTTCAACGACATCTCGGCCAAGCTGCGCCCCGAGGGCATGTGGACCGGCTATCACAACCACCACATCGAGTTCACGCCAATGGACGGGGAGCTCCCCTGGGATGTGTTCTTCGGCAACACCGTCAAGGACGTCGTCATGCAGCTCGACTCGGGCAATGCGCTGCACGGCGGCGCCGACATTGTGCCCTTCCTGGAGCGCTACCCGGGGCGGGCGCTCAGCGTCCACCTGAAGGAGTACTCCGCCACCAACGACAAGGCGCTCATCGGCGAAGGCGACGTTCGCTGGGACGAGGTCTTCGAGGTCTGCGAGAGGGCAGGCGGGACCCAGTGGTACGTGGTCGAGCAGGAGAGCTACGCGTACCCACCAATGGAGTGCGTCGAGCGCTGCCTCAAGACCCTTCGCGAGTGGGGCAAGTAGAGGCCTGACGAGAGAGATGTGCTACGTAGGGGCGCCTTCCGGGGCGCTCCTACGCTGTTTCCACGTCAGCCCCCAGAGAGCGAAGGGCCCTGACGAAACCGGGGAAGGAGGTGTCGACGGCCTCGGCCCCGGTGATGAGCGTTTCGCCCTCGGCGACCAGTCCGGCAACGGCGAAGCTCATGGCGATCCGGTGGTCCTGGGCGGCGTCGAGAGTCGCCCCGTGCAGCGGCGTTGGGCCGGTGATGACCAGACCGTCGGTGAGCTCGCGGACCTGCGCTCCCATGGCTCGCAGGCCGTCGGCCATCAGCGCCAGACGGTCGCTCTCCTTGACGCGCAACTCGGCGGCATCACGGATCTCGGTCGCGCCCTGGGCCTGAGTAGCGAGGACGGCCAGAATCGGCACCTCGTCGATAAGGCACGGGATCTGCGCGCCGCCGACGGTGGTTGCCTGGAGTTGCCCTGGTTGCACGTGCAGGTCCCCGACGGTTTCTCCCGCGTGATCCCTCTGATTCGTGACCGTCACCGCGGCGCCCATCTGGAGGAGTGCCTCGAGCAAGCCGGTCCGCGTCGGATTCAGAAGAACGCCTCGCAGCGTGAGGCTGCTCTCCGGGCAGAGCAGTCCGGCGGCCAGGGCAAAGGCTGCCGAGGAGAAGTCGGCCGGAACCGCTACCTGCCGGCCGTGAAGCGTGCTGCCGCCGGTCACCCAGGATACACTGCCCGCTGAGCCTGAGGGCGGGTGCGACTTCGGCGTGCAGTCGGCGCCGAAGGCCCGCAACATCCGCTCTGTGTGGTCTCGCGAGAGCGCGGGCTCGACGACGCTCGTGGTGCCGTCGGCGTAGAGCCCGGCCAGTAGGACGGCTGACTTCACCTGCGCGCTGGCGACGGGTGAGTGGTAGGTAATGGGCCGCGGAGTGCCCCCGTGGACCGTGACCGGTGGCGTGCAGCGCTCGCCCTGTCCGGAAACGCACACGCCCATTTCGCCCAGCGGCTGTGCAAGGCGGTCCATGGGTCGACGGCTCAGGGAGGCATCGCCAATCAGCGTAGCCGAGAAGGGCTGGCCGGCAAGGATGCCCATCAGGAGCCGCATGCCGGTGCCGGAGTTCCCCAGGTCGAGCGCCCCGGGCGGCTGCTGCAGACCACGTAGGCCGACACCGTGGACCACCATGTCGGCTTCACCGAGCCCCTCGACAGCGACCCCCATGCTCACGAGTGCCCGAGCGGTGTTGAGCGTATCCTCCGCGACGAGGTAGCCGCTGATGGGCGTGTCGCCCTCTGCGATCGCGCCGAGAAGCGCGGCCCGATGGGAGATCGACTTGTCTCCCGGCACTGCGATTTCGCCGCATAGTCCGTGGCTGGGGCGCACCCTTAGCATCGTCATGCTTCATCCAACCCCTTGCGGAAGGTCTGGGCCTCCCTCAGGAGGCTCTCCAAGGCTGCTCCGTCTTCCGCCTCCATGGCCACGAGATAGCGGTTGACCTCCGCCGAGAAGAGCTGGAGCGCGGCCTTCACGTTGTCGCGGTTATCCAGGAGGATATCACGCCAGACCTCGGAGGGACCCTTGGCAATCCGAGTAGCGTCGCGCAGGCCGGTGCCGGTGAAGGGCAGCACGTCGCCGGTGCGCGAGGCGAGATCAGCAAGGGCTGTGCACAGGGCCGCTGCGACGAGATGGGGCAAGTGGCTCGTCGCTGCTACCAGGCGGTCGTGCTGCTCGGCATCGGCGAGCACAACATGTGCACCAAGAGCCTGTATGAAGTCGCGTAGGCGTGCGAGGTCCTGGTAGTGGGTCGTCGGTGTAGGGGTGAGGATATAGGGCTTGTCCTCGAAGAGGTCGTCGCGCGCTGCCGCTGGACCTGCCTGATCGGAGCCGGCCATGGGATGACCGGCCACAAAGGCGCAGCGACCCTCGAGGTGCTGCGCCGCAAGGTCAACGACATGCGCCTTGGTGCTGCCGGCGTCCGTCACCAGGGCGCCCGGTTGGACGACCGGAGCAATAGCTTCCATGACCGACCCCATAGCGCCGACGGGGCAGGCCAGGTAGATGAGGTCGGCAGAGGCTGCAGCGGCAGCGGCGTCGGCGGTGACCTCGTCGGCGACCCCACACTCGAGGGCCACCTGCCGCGTCGCCTCAGATCGCGCCACGCCGATGACGTGCTTCACGAGGTGACGACTTCGTGCAGCCAAAGCGAAGGAGCCGCCGATCAGCCCCACGCCGATCACGGTCAGACGGTCGAAGCCCATGTTGGCCGCCCTCCGGGTCAGATCTCGCGACCGACGGACACGGCCACTCGACGCAGGTCCTCCATGAGGCGGGCGAACCGTTTGGGTGTGAGGGACTGCGGACCGTCGGAGAGAGCCTGGTCGGGATGTGGATGGACCTCGATCATCAGGCCGTCGGCACCGGCAGCCAGGGACGCGAGGGCCATCTGCGGCACGAGCTTGTGACTGCCCGTGGCGTGGCTGGGATCGGCGATGACCGGCAGGTGCGTCTCGAGCTTCACCCAGGCCAGGGCGCCGAGATCGAGAGTGTAACGGGTCTCCGTCTCAAAGGTGCGGATGCCCCGCTCGCAGAGGATGATGTTGAGGTTGCCGCTGGCGGCGATGTACTCGGCTGCACGCAGCCATTCCTGCGCGGTGGCGGCGAAACCACGTTTGAGCACGACGGGTGTCGTCCCGCGTCCGACCTCCTTGAGGAGGTCGAAGTTGGCCATGTTGCGGGTGCCGATCTGAAGGGCGTCGGCCTTCGCGGCCACAAGCTCGACCTGGCGGACGTCCATGACCTCGGTGACGATGGGCAGTCCGACCTCGCGGCCGGCTTCGACGAGGTAGTCGAGACCGACCTCGCCGAGGCCCTGGAAATCGTAGGGGGAAGTACGCGGTTTGAAGGCGCCACCGCGGAGGACTCCCGCACCGGCAGCCTTCACCGCACGCGCCGCTTCCAGGGTCTGCTCAAGGGACTCGATTGAGCAGGGGCCGGCTATGATCCCGAAGTGTTTGCCCCCGAAGGGAACCCCGCCGATGCTCACCGGTACAGGCTCGCGAGCAAGCTCACGACTGACCAGCTTGTAGGGCCGCAGGATGGGGACGACGCGCTCCACCATCGGCAGGCCCACTAACTGCTCGGCAACGGCTTCCTTCTCGCCCTCCGGGGCCCCTATGGCACCGATGAGGGTTCGTTCTACGCCGCGGGAGATGTGATGGCCGTAGCCGCGCTGCTCCAGGCGGCGTACGATCTCCATGATCTGATCTTCGGTGGCTCCGGGCGCCATGACGATGATCATCGATGATTGCCTCCATGAGCGTGGTCCCACTCCGGGACCGCGCCACGCTCTCCCACGCGGCGAATAGCTGATTAGAGCGCGGGTTTGCCGCGCTGTTGTCTGAGGGCTGCGTGGCCCAGGTCAGAGGACCCAGGGACCGCACAGCCGAAGCTGCTGCTGAGCTACTGCTTGAGAACCGCTTCGAGAGCCTTGATGAAGGTCTCGTTCTGCGGCTGAGTGCCGATGCTGACGCGAACGGACGTCGCGAACTTCGGGCCGAAGATGTCGCCGGTGCGCACGGTTACGCCGCGCCGCATGAGTTGGTCGAAGCACTCGCGGGAGTCCATCCCCGTGTCGACAAGGATGAAGTTCGCCTCGGTGGGCGTGTACTTGAGACCAAGGCGCTCGAACTGCGAGTACAGGTAACGCTTGCCGTCGGAGTTGACCTTCACGCTGCGCTCAACGTGCTCGCGGTCAGACAGCGCTGCGACCGCTGCGATCTGGGCGAGGGTGCTGACGTTGAAGGGCTCGCAGGTGAGTCCGATGGCCTTGGCGACCTCGGGGGTGGCGATCCCGTAGCCAACGCGCAGACCCGCCAGACCGTAGGCCTTGGAGAAGGTGCGCAAAGTCACCGTGAGCCTGCCCTCGCGCGCATAGCGGAGGCTGTCGGCATACTCCGGCTCCTCGACGAACTCGGCGTAGGCCTCGTCGAAGGCGACGATGCAGTGATCGGGCACGGCCTCCAGGAACCGATCGACCGCGTCCTGCTTGAGGATGGTGCCGGTCGGGTTGCACGGGTTCGCGAGGATGATGAGCTTGGTCTTGTCCGTGATGGCCGCGGCCATGGCGTCAAGGTCGTGGTCCATGCCCTTGGAGGGAAGGGTCACGTGCTTGCAGTCCATCAGGGTCGCCGTCATCGGATAGAGCGCGAAGGGCGGCAGCGAATAGATGACCTCTTCGCCGGGGTTCAGGAAGGACAGGCCCATCATGTGGATGACCTCATCCGAGCCGCGGCCGATGACGATTCCCGCCGGGTCGACCTGGTAGAACTCGCCAAGGGCGTTGCGCAACTCGGTCCACACGGGGTCGGGGTACACACTGACCTCTGAGAGAGCGCCGGCCATGGCCTCGACGGCCTTCGGTGAGGGACCGAGCGGGTTCTCGTTCGAGGCGAGCTTGGTGACCTCGGTCAGGCCGAGCTCCTCCATGACTTCCTGGGAGGACTTCCCGGGGGAGTACGGGACGATTGTCTTGACATTTGGGCGAACCAGCGGCCAGATATCAGGCAAGGAACTCACACTCCAAGGCAGCAATACTGTACACCCTTATTTGTAGCACAAACGAGGGCCGGTGACAAATGGCGTGCCCGACGAGGGCGGCCTTTCCGTACGACCAAGCCGAAGGCGCATACGACCATGACCCGCCGGGCTAGGGTGCCTGGCGGGCTGGACAGTGCAGACAGTGGTTGGCGAAGGGCAGGTGGGGGGCGAGAGCTAGCGGCGTCCCTGGGCACGCTTGCGCTGATCGCTTGCCATGTGGCAGGCCTTGTACTTCTTGCCGCTGCCGCAGTAGCAGGGATCGTTGCGGCTAACGTCCTTGTGGCCGTCGTCCTCTTTGGGCGGGAAGATCTTGTTGAGAATGTCGATAAACCCCATGTCGTCTCCTGTGGTTGTGGGCGCGGTGACCACCAGCACAAACGGGAAGAAGATACACAACCACCGGCCCCGCTGTCAACCTTTCTTCTGGGCCGCGGTCAGAGACGGCGGCCGCAGTGGACGCAGAAACCGACGCGAGGCGGGTTCGGGGTCTCGCAATGTGGGCACGGTATGAGATCGCCGGCGGGTTCGTCGGCCCTGGGTATGGTAGCCCAGCGTCCGTCCTGCGCAGCGAAGTCAGAGGGCTGCTCCTCTGGTCCGGGAGGTGTCTCCGGCGGGGCAGGCGGTTCCTTGGTCGGCGACGTCAGCAGCTCCACCTCGACGTCCTCCTCGCGACGACGTGCGATCCGTGTGAGGTCCTCCGTCAGACCGGGCAGGTCTGGTTGAAGCTGCTCGGCGCGTCGGTAGAGGTCTAGAGCCTCCGTCAGGAGGCCGAGTTGCTCATCCGCGCGTCCGAGGGCCTGCAGAGCTGAGGCATCCTTCGGGTCCAGTGCCAACGCAGCGCTGGCATAGGCCAGCGCGGACTCCCACTGGCCGAGGGTGACCGATAGCTGTGCCGCTGCCGTGTGGGCGAAGAGGTTCCCTGGATCGTGGCGCAGGCACTCCTGGTACGTCTGAAGCGCCTCGCGGTGCTTGCCGAGCGCCGTCAGCGACAGGCCCTCGTAGACGAGCAGTTCGGGGTTGTCGGGCCAGCGGCGCAGGGCCTCCTCGACGATCTCGAAGGCACGCCCCGGATTACCCTCCTCCAGGTGCGAACGTGCAGCGATGAGGTGGGGACGTAGGTCCGGAAGGCGAGTGGATACCCGCTCCGGGGCGGCTGGCGTGGTCCCGGAGGTGGCGAGATTCTCGGCGATCACCGCCGTCACCAGGGCTCGCGCTGCCTCTGAGAGGTTGCTGCGTGGCGCCAGTTCGACGACCGGGCGGTTGCCGCGCATCGCGACCGTCAGGTGATTCAGCGGTGCGGGCCCGAGTGCCTCCTGCAGCCTCTCGTCACCGTCGAGGGAGCGCAGCAAGTCGTAGAGGCGTGCTGCGGCCATCGGGTGCTGGTCATCGGTGGGTGGCTGGCTCATGGTCTGGCGCACTCCGTACGCGGAAGGCCTGCGACCGGTGAGCTGACCGGTCAGAGGTCCTCCGCGACGGTGATGCCGATGACCTCCTGGGCCGAGGTGATGCCCTGATGGACCTTCACGATGCCGTCGTGCCGCAGGCTCTTCATGCCACTTCGCAAGGCGATCTGACGAAGCACCGAGGCGTCCTGCCCGGCGGCGATGGCAACGCGCAGGTCGTGGTTCATGACCATGAGTTCGTAGAGTGCGATGCGTCCGCTGTAGCCGGTGTTGCGGCAGCGCGAACAGCCGCGACCCTTGTGGAACTGGATGCGCTTGGCCTGCTCCGGGGTCATGCTGAGGCGCTCCAGCTCAAGCGGCGTCGGTGTACAGGTCTCGCGGCAGTGCGGGCAGATGCGCCGGACGAGTCGCTGACCGAGTACGCCGATGAGTGAGGAGGCGAGAATGTAGGGCGCGACGCCGGTGTCGATGAGACGGGTGGCGGCACTAGGGGCGTCGTTAGTGTGAAGCGTCGAGAGAACCAGGTGTCCCGTGAGGGCAGCCCGAAAGGCCATCTCCGCCGTCTCGAGGTCGCGGATCTCGCCGACCAGAATCACGTCGGGGTCTTGGCGCAGAATGTGGCGCAGGGCCCGGGAGAAGGTGAGGTCAATGCGCGGATGGACCTGGGTCTGGTTGAGCCCCTCCACCTCGTATTCGATGGGGTCCTCGACGGTGGTGATGTTGCGGGTCTCATCGTTGATGGCGTGCAGTGAGGCATACAGGGTGGTACTCTTTCCGCTGCCGGTCGGGCCGGTGACGAGGAGCATGCCCTGGGGACTGCGTATCAGACGCTCGTAGTCGCGCAAGGTCTCGGGGGAGAACCCGAGCTGCGACAGCGACACAAGGGTGTTGCTGCGGTCGAGGAGGCG
Organism: Armatimonadia bacterium; assembly: GCA_039679385.1. Taxonomy (NCBI): domain Bacteria; kingdom Bacillati; phylum Armatimonadota; class Armatimonadia; species Armatimonadia bacterium. The sequence continues at coordinate 86,241 of JBDKVB010000068.1, forward strand.
CAGGACTACCTTCTCACCCCAGAAAGTGGGCAAGGTCGAGACACGCAGGTCAATGGCGCGTCCATCGACGGCGGTGGCGAAGCGACCGTCCTGCGGGATACGAGTCTCGGAGATGTCACACTCGGCCAGGATCTTGATCCGCGAGACGACGAATCGCAGCATGTCGGAAGGAAGGGTTGTGTGCGTGACCAACCGCCCGTCGATGCGGTAGCGGATCTGCACGTGGTCGCCCCGGGGCTCGATGTGGACGTCGGAGGCCTTGAGACGGATGGCATCGCGCAGGATCGCGCGGACGATCTCGACCACATGGCCCTGGTCGAGCATATCCAGGAGCCCTCGGTCCACGCCGACACCGAGGTCCTCAAGGCCGCTGACGTTGCTGTCGAGGTCCTTGGTCGGTGCGGTAGGGCTGGCCTGCGACTGCGCATGGGCGACGTAGAATCGGTCGATGGCGTTCATCAGTTCGGTCTCATCGACCTCGATGGTCTCAACGCGGCGACGCGTGCGGGCGCGGATGGTGTCGATGGCGAAGACGTCGTTCTGGTCGGCCATCGCGACGAGGATGCGGTCCTCGCTGATCTGGAGGGGAAGCACGCGGTACTCCTCCGCGAGGACCTTGGGGACATCGCGCAGGGCCTCCGGGTCAACCTGATAGGAGGAGAGAGACGCCCGGTGCGGTCGCAAGGTCCGTGGCGCTGCACGGCCTCCGCCCTTCTCCTGGGGCTCCATCGGCACGACAGCCTCCTCGAGCGGGGAAGCCGGTTCCGCCGGTGGCGGCGTGGGCTGCAGCGTCTCCGCTGCGGCAGCGAGGTCATTCGTGGTGATGTAGCCCTGCTGGATGAGGGCCATGACCAGGTTGCCCTTCCGCTCGCCGTTGCGCTCCTGCACGGAGGCAACCTGAGAAGCAGTCAGTTTGCCCTGAGCGAGAAGGGTATTGATGATCTGCTCGTCGCGGCTCTCGGCCATGTCACGGCTCCTTCACCTGCGGTGGTCAGTGACTCGGCGTGGCTAGCTACGGAGGGCCGGCGGGACTGCGCCGCCCGTAGCGACTGGCTCCAGGTTCGGCTCCGTCCACTCGATGCGACCCAGCAGCAGGTCGCCGATATATTCGGTCTGCACCCACTCCCCGACGGTCACCCAGCTCTCCCAGGGCGTCACGTTCTCGACCATGAAGTTGCCCAGGCGAGCACGGTTCTCCGGGATCACGATCTGCTCGGTCTCACGGATCAGGCTCAGGCGGTCCGTGTCGACCTGCGCCATGAAGAGCGGCGCACGGCAGCGCATGACCCCGTGGTTGAGTTCCGACTTTCGCGTGTAGATCAGGTAGAGCTCGTCGTGGCGCTTGAGCCAGTGCTGCTGCGTCTGGTCGGTTTCGATCTCTTCGCCATCGTCCCAGCACCAGGGCTGCTGCAGGTCCCAGTTCAGGCCGTCGCGACTGGAGGAGTGCCACATTCGGAAGTTCTCGGCCCGCAGCGTCATCAGGTAGCGGTCCTGATAGTGGACGATGGAGGGCTCGGCGAAACCGCGACCGGCTGTCTCGACCAGGTCATTGCCCGCCTTGATGGCGCGCATCTGGGTGCCGTCGAACTCGCAGAGGATGGTGCCGGCGCGGGTCTTCTCCTCGGGCGCCCCCTTCCAGCGGGCTGCGACGAGAACGGTGCCGTCGGGCTGGTAGAGGTGCTGGGAGCATCCGCCGACACTGAAGTAGGCCATGCGTGGTTCGTCAGGCGGCACGAGTGCCTGCCACGGCGCCCAGGTGTCGGACTTGAGGTCCTTGACGGCATAGGCAGTGTAGCGCGGGTAGTTGCTGTGGTCCAGGAACTCGCGCTTGAGGCTCACGTCGTCGGCCTTGTTGATGTAGCGGGCGGTGTGGCCGATGCCGAGAACGGTGTCCGTCTGCGGGTGGTACTTCGGCGCGAAGTCGATGATGCCCTCGTACAGGTGCTCCTCGAGACGATGGCGGCCGAGGCTGCTGAGGTGCATCACGGGCTCGGTCCAGGTCGCGCCGAGATCATGGGTCTCGATCTCGAACAGGGGCGAGAAGGCGTCGTTGCCCGAGACGAGGTGGGCGGTGACCAGGACCGTGGGAGGTTGCCCTTCGACCTTCGGCGGGATGACGGCGGCCTTGGGATGGAACCAGTCCAGGTTGTGGTTCCGGCCCTCGAGCACGATCTGCTGAGTGATCTGTCGAACCTTCATGCGTAGACTCCCCGGTGTTGGTCTGCAGGGCCTGGGGCCCGTTGCGAGGAAGAGAGGGTAGACCAGAGATCGCAGGAGGGTAACATGGCAGACGCCGCGTATGAGGCAATCGTGCAGAGGCTCCGAGAGGCGGGCGTGGAGCACCGGACCTTCGAGCACGAGGCGGTACGAACCAGTGAGGAAGCAGCCGCCGTCCGTGGCACTCCGCTGGAGCAGGGAGCGAAGGCGCTGGTGCTGGAGTGTGGCGAAGGGCTGGTCCTCGCGGTCCTCTCGGCAGCGGGCAAGGTGGACTTCAAGGCCCTGAAGGGAGCCTTCGACACTCGGCGGGTCCAGATGGCGCCGGCGGACAAGGTGCGGGAGGTGACGGGCTGTGAGCCCGGCGGCGTGCCGCCCTTCGGCGATCTTTTCGGCCTGCCCACGGTGGTCGATCCTTCGCTGTTGGAGAACGAGTGGATAGACTTCAACGCCGGTGAGAGGACGCGCTCGGTCGAGATGCGGGCTGTGGACTACGTGCGGCTCTCGGGTGCGCAGGTGCTGAACTTCTGCAAGCGTTAGCCGCCTCCACTCTCACCAGGGTTGGGTAGGCAGGCGTGCCTCTGTCGGCACGCCTGCTGCGATTCCTGGGGCTGGCGGCTACTGGCCCGGCTCTACGATGATCTTGATCGGCTTGCCGCAGTAGGGGCAGACGATCAGACCGGGCTGAGCTGTCGGGGCCGGTGCTGCTGCCGGCGCCGTCGGTGCGGCTGCTGGAGCGGCCGCTGGAGCAGGAGTTGCTGCGGGCGTCGTCGCCGGGGCTTCGGTGGTGGCTGCAGGCTTCGGTGCGGTCGTAGCGGCCACCGGTTCTGGCGCCTTCACCTTCACGAGGTCGGCCAGCGTGAAGCCGGTCGCCTTGGCTCCCGGGAGGACGATCTCGACCTTGGTCGGCGCGGTCGCGTCCTGCCAGGCCCAGAGCGGGATCACGTCGGTCTGGATCGCGGCGTAGTCTTCGTTGGAGCCGTCGGCCTCGTTGATGGAGAGCCACAGATCGCGCACCGGCTTGGTTACGTCATCGCCCTCGAAGGCCTCGACCTTGAGCATATAGATGCCGGTGGCATCGGTCTTCGTCTTGGCCCAACCCTCGCCGAGGACCTTCTCACCGCGGCCGGCCTGCACAGGGATGTCTGCCATCCCGCGACCGGTCTGCTTGTCGGTGACGATCCCCATGACGGTTGCCCAGCGGGGCATGACCTTGATAGCGACTTCAGTCTCGGGGTCCACAGCTCCCTGCGCCTCGAGGTAGCCGCTGGTGGCAGTGGTCTTGATGATAAGCTGGGCGCCCTTGGTGTAGTTGAACTCGAGCTTGAACTTGCCGATTCGGTCAGTGATCGTCCGGGCGAGGACCTCGCGGCCGGACGCGAGAACGACGGGATGGACCGGCACGTTCAGGCCGCTGCGGACGTCTGTGACGGTGCCGAGAATGGTACCGTGCTCGGCCGCAGCAACTCCGGCAAAGACCGCGAGGGCGAAGAGGATGGCGCATACACGGCGCATGGCAGGTAGACCTCCTAAGTGTTCAAAGGCGACAGGGCACGCCCCCGGTCTCGAGCACGGAAACACCGTGCCGACCCTAGGGCCTGCCTTGCGAGCCACCATAGATTGCTCTACTTCACTTCGACAACCTGACCCGTCTGATGACTTCGTATCGCGGCCTCAATAACCTCCTGCGCGCGAACCCCGTCCTCACCTGAGGCCTCGACCTGCTCGGGGGCGATTCCGCCGGCGACGTGTTCACAGAAGCTGTCGAGACGATGCCGGTAGGTATCGGCGATGGTGCGTGCCTCGGGAAAGTCCGAAGCGTGCAGGTGGCTCACCCCGTCACTGTCCTGGGGGTAGAACCACAGGTCCTCGACCACGTTCTCCAAGACCAGACGGCCCCTGGTGCCGACGATCTCGGTTCGGTCGATCGGGTCAGAGCCTGTCACGTCCTGGCTGCCGAGAAGGCTTCCGACGACGCCACTCTCAAAGCGGAGGTTGATGGCGACGTTGGTCCAGCACGTGCGCCCCTCGGAACGCTTCAGGAAGGACTGGACGAACCTGATCTCACCCAGCACGTAGCGCAGGACGTCGACGCTCTGAGGCAGGAGGGCCCGTAGATGGAACCACTCGTCGTCCTTGTCGTGGCTGGTCCACAGCGACCTGCTCACGAGGTTGATCTCGCCCAGCTTGCCTTCGTCGATCCACTGCCTGGCCTTGCGACAGAGCGGCGTGAACCGGTAGTTGAGGTTGGTTCCCAGGCAGAGCTTGCGGTCCCTGGCTCGCGCCACCATCTCGCGGGCGTGCTCGAGGCTGTTGCTGAGTGGGGTCTCACAGAGCACATGCTTGCCGGCTTCGAGGGCTGCCATGACGGGGGCGTAGTGGTCGCCGCCGTTCTCGCGACCGCCCGTGCACACATCGACGAGGTTGATCTCCTCGTTCGCAAGCATCTCGTGCATGTTGTAGTAACCGCGCACGCCCAGGCGTTCCGCCGAGGCATCTGCGCGTTCGTGGACGAGGTCGCACACTGCCGCGACCTGTGCGTGGGGACTGGACTGGTAACAGTCGGCGTGCAGGTTGCCCGTGTCGCGCACGCCGATCACGGCCACTCTGAGCATGTAGGGCCTCCGGATGCAGGGAACAAGGTCGGGCCCTGAGAGGGCCCGGGAAGCCTCCGGCGCCTGGTGCCTGCCCAGGGGTCATCTGGCTTCGGATCGCCTCTAGAATAGCTGAAAGGGAGAGTTGCTGACAAGTTCGGCGGCAGGGCCCGGCTATCGGATGTAGCATCGAGGCAGGCGATCAAGAAGGGGACGCCGTCACGGCGCCTAACCACATGCGGCAGGCTGGGCCGTGACGGCGTCGATCTGCACTTCAGGACGCATCCTGGACGCTCTCTCCGGGGTCGGGACACCGGGCCACTTTGGCCTCGTCTCAGGACACGGGCTTGGCCTTCCCCGAGGTCATGCGTGCACGGGCACCGGGGGCGAGCATTGTGAACAGAAAGGCGGCGGCCATTGCAGACCCGCCGATCAGGTACCACACAACGGGCTGCACCCTGGCGACCAGGATTGCCGGGCCGATGAGAACACCCAGGATGCCACCCAGGAAGTACAAGGTGCAGCCGAGGGTGCCCGCGTAGCAGACCTCCTCACCACTTGTCGTGCGATGGTAGGTACAGCCGAGCGTGGCCCCGAGCCAGACGCCGATCAGGACAATGGCTGACAGGGCGATTGCCATCGGAACGGAAAGAGCGCCCGTCTCCTCGTCAGGACCTGGACCAATCACTCGTGTGACCACGAGCCAGCCGACGGCTGCGGCCAGCGGCCCCCCGATCAGGGTTCCCAGAGCCCCGTGACGGACCATCTGTGAGCAGTACGCAGTGTCGTCTTCGTTCACGGTCTTCGCCCCCCTTACGAAGTGGCAGATCGGTCGTTGACCGCGCCACCGTGCGACGAGGTGCGCAGGAAGCGCACCGATGGAAGCGAGCCTCAGGAAGACGGATGCCCTTTGTGGTCTACCTCTGCTGCAGTTTCTGAGCCGTAGCGATGGACCCGATGTGCTTGTCCAGACCGATCTTGTAGTCCAGGATCGGATCCGGCTTGCCGGTCTGCTCTACGCGGGTCTGAACCCACTGGCACATGCGCTCGTGCAGGAGCCGGCACACGTCCGGCTGTTCCTCGGCCAGATTGTGCAGCTCTCCGGGGTCGTTAACCAGATCGTACAGCTCTCGCTCTGGCTTCCCGTGGAAGTCGGGCTCGAGCGCCTCGAAATACTTCCACTGGGGCGTCCGCCAACCCCGTTTTCGCTGCCAGGTGCACTCCGTGATGTAGAACTCGCTGCGCAGGGCGTCGCCCTGTCCCTTCATCAGCGGCACGACACTCTTGCCGTCGAACTGGATCCTGCCCAAGTCACGGCTGAAGCCCAGGAGGTCCAGAACTGTCGGCATCACGTCTTCCTCCAGAGTATACCCAGTTACGCGCTTCCCTTGCGGGACGAGTCCGGGCCGCCAGAAGATCAGCGGGACATGGAGGGTCTGGTCATAGAGACCGTGGTGGTCGAAGTAGATGTCGTGGTCGTAGAGAGTCTCACCGTGGTCTGAGGTGTAGACGATGAGGGTGTCGTCCAGAACGCCGAGTTCCTCCAACCTCTGGAAGAGAATCTGCTGGCAGGCGTCCATGTAGGCGAGTTCGCCGTCGTAGGAGGAAATGGCCCACTCGGCGTCAGTGACTCCCGGCGGCATCCAGGACTTGAAGAAGTCGGCGAAGGGCTTGAAGGCGAAGACCTTGCGCATGGATCGCTTCTTCTTGTCGGTCGGGTCACCTGCATAGAAGAGGGTGTCGAAGGGGGCCGGCGGGAGGTAGGGCGAGTGCGGGTCCATGTGCCGCAGGAACAGGAAGAAGGGCTTGTCGTCCGCCGCGGCCTCTTCAAGCCAGGGAAGGGTGACGGCGTTGAGATTCTCGGCCTTGCGCAGGGGACGCTCCTCCCAGGGGCCCCAGGCGCTGAAGTTGCGGTACTCGTCGAAGCCCCGGTAGAACTCCCCAAAGCCCACACACAGGGAGCGGTAGCCGTGGCGCTTGAGCACCTCAGGCAAGGTCGGCATCTCCGGCGGCAGCGGTCCCTGCGGGCTAAGGCTTACCATGCCGGTCGAGAACACGTCGCGACCGGTGAACATCGAGGAGTAGCCCGGAGTGGTCGGGATGTAGCCGCTGAAGGCTTTCTCCACCAGAGTTCCCTCGGCGGCCAGCCGATCGGCGAAGATGCTGGTCGTGCGCCGAGGGTATCCATAGCAGCTCATATGGTCGGCCCGAAGGCTATCGACGCCAAAGAGGACGATATTGAGCTTGTCTGAGCGAGACGCCATGTGGGAATCTCCCCTGCGACCTAGCGTTTGGGATAGTCGGCCCATCAAGATTGTATGCACTTCCGTGCAGAGGTTATCTTGACCTTCTTCTCGCTGAGGATTCTGGTGCGGAATCCCATCACCGAGAGGTCAGGATTTCTGCAACGGAGGGGAAAGAAAAGAGCCCCGTCGTAGTGACGGGGCCCTCTGGGTGTAGCGCGTCAGATGGAACTGGTTCGGCTGATGGGAGCCTAGGGACGGAGGGCGTTCCAGGCGATGTCCGCCTGGGTGCCGCCGCCCTGGCCGCCGTCCTTGACGGTGGACTCGACGCGGTCCCACTTGACGTGACCGTCAACGTAGGCCAGGTTCTGACCCTCGTTGTGGCGGTTCCAGGCTGTCTGACCCTTGATGTCGTTGACCGTGTAGGCGCCGGCACCGATTGCGTACGGACTGGCACCTGCACCCTCACCAACGAGGATAACCTGCGCCGGGCTCTTGATGTCGGCCAGGGCGCGGCCGGCAGGGCCGATGCAAGCGGGAGCGGTGGTGACGCCGTAGGCATTGTAGCCGTAGCTGTAGTCAACGCCGGTCGGGCAGGTGTCGTTCCCCACGCGATAGAAGCGGTTGGGGGTGACAGCGGTGTTCATCGCCATATTCCTGTTGGCTGAGGGGCAATCGAAGACCTGGCTGTTCTTGATGTAAGGGGCGAGGACATCGGCCCAGCCAAGACCGTTGCCGTAGCTGGCAGCGCACAGCTTCTCGTCGTAGTCCTGGCAGTACATGGTCGCTGCGAGAGCAAGCTGCTTCATGTTGCTCGAGCAGGAGGACTGGCGTGCCTTCTCACGTGCACGGGCGAAAACGGGGAAGAGGATCGCTGCTAGAATAGCAATGATCGCGATGACCACCAAAAGCTCGATAAGCGTAAATCCAGTTCTCTTCATCTTATGGAACGACCTCCATTGCTGCTCCTAGGAGCACTGTTGTGGTGCGCAAGACCTAGACCGACAGTTCATCATTGCCCACTATAGCACACTTCCAAACCACAGGGCCAGAGCCTCTTTCGTACTATCGGTAGAGTCATGAGATGCTGTAGAAGGCCTGTAGAAGAGTCACGAGGGGGAGTCTCACCGTACGCGGCGCCGGCGATCGCTCAAGCGCCGGCGCCGCGTGATGTCCCTACTGGAGGCAGATCAGAGGGCCGCCAAGTCGGAGAAACCTCCTTTCTCGAGAAGGTCGAACAGTGAGCGCTCCTGCTCACAGGTGAGGTTGACGAGCGGCGAACGCACCGGGCCACAGTCGTGACCGATGAGCTTCATGGCCGCCTTGAAGGCCCCGAGGCCGCCGCCCTGGATGAGGCGGTAGATGATCCTGTTACAGCTGATCTGGAGCTCAGAGGCCCTCTGCACGTTGCCCGCGTAGAAGGCTTCCCGCAGACGGAGGAAGGCGCCCGGCAGTAGGTTGTAGGTCGTGCCAATGGCGCCATGGGCCCCGAAGCACATTGCCGGCAGATGAAGTTCGTCCGGTCCGGAGAGCATCGTCAGGCGCTGGCCGGTCAGGTCGTACATCCAGCGCAGCACGTACAGGGCCGAGTCGGTGAACTTGATCCCCTGGAGGTGCGGGATCTCCATGAGCCGCTCGGCATTGTCTGCGCTGAGGGCGGCGCCGGTGAGACTGGGAATGTGGTAGATGAAGAAGGGAAGCTCGGTCGCTGCGCCGATGGTCTTGTAGTGATTGAGCGTCCCCTCAAAGCCGACCTGGTAGTACACGGGCGCGATGCTGCTGACTGCGTCGGCTCCGACTGCCTCGGCATGCCTGGCCAGTTCGACGGCTTCGCCCGTGGTGAGGGAGCCGACGTGAACCATGACCGCCGCGCGACCGGCCACGGTCTTCACGGCGGCCTCTGCCATGGCCTTGCGCTCCTGCGTGGTGAGGTAGAGACCTTCGCCCGTGCTGCCGCAGACGAAGAACCCGGTGACGCCGACGCTGAGCTGCCACTCCAGGAGCTTCTCGAAAGCAGGTAGATTCAGCTGGCCCTCGGAGTCGAGGGGCGTGAAGATTGCGGTGTTGAGGCCGTGCAGAGGCTCGAACATGGTGCGATTGACTCCCGTTGGTGACGCCGGTCTACTGCGTCAAGGATGGCCGGGCCGTGAGGCTGTGAATTGCACCGCGGCGCGGCAGTTGAGGCAAGCTTAAGGGCGCGTTGCATACCATTGCTTCTGGAACTGCTCGCCGCGCGCGAGCGACTTGCGCAGCCAGTCCTGATTGTCGACATACCAGCGGACGGTCTCGCGCAGGCCCTGCTCCCACTCAACCTCAGGCTCCCAGCCCAGGCCCGCGATCTTGCTACCCTTGAGGGGATAGCGAGGGTCATGGCCCGGGCGGTCGGCGACGAAATGGATCAGGCTGTCGGGCTTGCCGAGCTCATCGAGGATCACGCGGATCGTCTGGAGATTCCGGCGCTCGTTGCCACCGGGGATATTGTATGCCTGGCCGGGCTGGCCCTTCTGTAGGACCGTGTCCATCGCGCGGCAGTGATCGCCGACGTGGAGCCAGTCCCGACGCTGTTGCCCGTCACCGTAGACGGGGAGCGGCTCGTCACGCAGGGCTCGCGAGACGAAGAAGGGGACCAGCTTCTCCGGGAATTGCCGCGGGCCATAGTTGTTGGAGGGTCGGGTGATGACCACCGGCAGACCGTAGGTGACGAAGAAAGCCTGCGCCATGCGATCAGCCCCGGCCTTTGCTGCGCTGTAGGGATTGCGCGGATTGAGCGGCGAGTCCTCGTCAAAGGTCCCCCGGGGTTTGGAGCCATAGACCTCGTCAGTCGACACGAAGAGGAACTTGCTGACCCCGGCACGCCGCGCCGCCTCGAGCATCACGAAGGTGCCGAGGAAGTTGGTGCGAGCAGCCTCCTCGCCGGAGAGGATACTACGGTCGACGTGGCTCTCGGCGGCCGCGTGGATGACCACGTCGGCTTTCTTGCAGGCCCTCAGAGCCTTGTCCTCGTCGCAGACATCCCCGAGCATGAAGGTGAGACGACCGCTGGCTCGCGCCTGCTTGAGGTTGTCACGGCTTCCCGCATAGGTGAGCTTGTCGAGCACCGTCACGTGAGCGTCAGGCTGTGTGGTGAGCAGGTAGTCGACCAGATTTGAGCCGATGAATCCGGCGCCGCCAGTGACCAAGTACTTCACGGACTTCACCACCTCGGGCAAGGATAGGACAAGCTCGTAGGGAGAAGACGCCCCGCCAACTATCCGCCGGACGCACTGCTGTGCAGGTAGACGACTTGGGTCTGCGGATAGGCCGAGTACCACGCGAACCAGAAGCAAGTCACCTGCCGGGGACTCTCGCCCCGTTCATCGACGGCCGTGAAGGTCCGCGAAGCGGGACGCGGATCCCAGGTGATTCGAAGGCGACTACCATCAACTTCGCGCACTACGCTCAGCGGCTGATTCCCGGCCGCAGGCGGCACAAAGGCAAGTGTCGCGCCCTGGCTGCCGGGCCTTAGTGCGAGAACCACCGTCTTCGGCGCAGGTCCGCCCTGCGGCGAAGGCTGCAGAGGCGGCGCCAGGATCAGGCCCGGGTCCTGCCAGTAGTTGACGGTGCCCTTGGCGTCGGGACGCTGAACCTGGGCATACGGATCGAGATCGTAGGGCCGCCCGATGCCGGTGTTGCGCGACAGCAGTGTTGTCTGTGGGTGCCGCTGCAGCCAGGAGGCCCAGCAGGTGCGCTCGACCGGGAAGCTCGCGATTACAGCGCGACGAGTCCAGGGCCCCGCGATGCACTCCCCCGTCAAGGGCGACCACAGATTGCGATGCTCACGGTCATATAACAGCGTCACCCCGTTGTACGCCTTCCCGGAGACGCCGAAGGACAGCATATCGCCGCCGACAGCCCGTGAGAAACCGAGAGAGGCCCCGCTGAGGGGATCGAAGACCAGGCAGACCGGCTGCCCTTCGAGGACATCGTTGACTACACAGTGCCAGCGCAGAATCGCCAGCGGGTAGCAGCGAGCGGTGTCGCCGACCGTGACGCCTATCACTTCGTCATCGGGGCGCAGAGACCTCTGCTGCTGCGGCGTGATACAGCGCGGGTTGTCGAGCGCCGGGATGTCGTCCACTGCGGGAGGCATGTCAAGGATGTCGCTGACACGGACCGAGCAACGGCGGACGTTGAAGGCATTGCGCGAACTGCGTCGCGATTCCGGGAGCCAGCCGTGAAGGGCAACGCTCGGAACAGGGCGCCACTGGGCGGGATCGTCCGGGCTCGCCTCGGCCTCCGCGCGGTCAGCCAGCCAGTCGACATCGGGGACGCTCAGGTGCCCACTCAGTCCGTAACTCACGATGACCGCACAGGCGGTCATGAGGGCCGAGAACACCCACAGCCACGAACGATTCGCACGGAGGTCTCGAAGCATCGGAGGAGTCAGTTCCAAGGGAGTGACGCAGCCGGAGGGATAGTATCACATCCTGCGGCCTCGTGTCAGCCGTTCAGGCGTCAGTGCGCAGGCGGCAGGACAGGAGGTCTGGCGGAGGGAATAGGTCTGTCGCCGCACAGTGCAGTGCCCGGTGGCGATATGGTCCGGGCAAGGACGAGCACCGACCGTCTACCTGAGAACCGGGAGGCAATCCCCGTGGGTACGCCCCTGAAACTCGTACATATCGGCGCCGGTGGGTTCAGCCGGACGCGCCACGCACCGACGCTGCAGCACCTTGCCGAGAGCGTAGACCCGCCCATCTCGCTGGAGGCGATCTGTGACCTGGACCGTCGGCGTGCCGTAGGCTTCTGCGAGGCCTTCGGCTACAAGCGGGCCTACACAGACCTGGAGGTCATGATCCAGGAGGTCCAGCCGCAGGTGATCGTCTGCACGGTCCAGCCTCCGGCGACGGCGCCGGTTCTGGAGCGCCTGCTGCCGCTGGGCCTTCCGATCTTCACCGAGAAGCCGCCAGGTGTGACCCTTGCGCAAGCCGAGCGTCTGGGTGACCTCGCCGAGGAGCATGGTGTGCTAACCTTCGTCGGCTTCAACCGTCGCCGGGCGCCGGGCATCGAACGCCTCAAGCGCTGGGCCCTGGAGAACGGTCCGGTGCGCTACCTCAGGGCCGAGATGCTGCGCAACCGGCGGCTGGAGCCCGAGTTTGGGATCGGCACGGCCATCCACGCCCTGGATTGCCTGCGCTACCTGGGCGGCGAGGTCGAAGCGGTCGAGACGCTGTGTCGTCCCTACGAAGGCACCGAGGCACGGGACTTCCTGGTGCGTCTGCACTTCGCCGACGGCTTCGTGGGCGACCTGGCAGTCCTGGTCGACTGCGGGCTCCTGCGTGAGCGCTACCTGATCCACACGACGAACGCGTGCATGGAGACGACGCTCGCGGGCGGCTACAGCAGCGACTTCTGCAAGCCGGGAGAGGTGGCCTACCGCGGAGGCGTCGTTGAGTTCGACGACCCCGCAGTGGTAGACTGGATGGTAGCCGGCGGGTTCCTCGGCGAACACCAGGCTTTCCTTGAGGCGGTGCAGAGCGGGAAGCTACCTGACTGTTGCCTGCAGGATGGGCGTCGATCGGTGCGGCTGGCGGTCGCTGTTCACGAAGAGTACAAGGGGCCGATGGAGGCTTTCACTCCCACCGGCCCTGATCCCTATGTGCGTCCTGCGGGCGGCTAGGCAACGCAGTCAGCGTCGCCCGTGCTCGACCCGGGCTGCGACACTCAGAGCTGATTCTTGCAGCGCTCGCGCAGATCCAGGACCTCCCTGAGTAGCTCGCGGATCTTGGGCGCTGCCTGCTCGACGAAGAGCTCTGCAAGGTACTTGCCGTGCTCTGCGCTGGCCTGGCGCGGGTCCTCGCCGCCGACGCCGAAGGTGTCGATGCTGATCTCGCCGTCGGAGGGCAGGCGGCTGAGCTCCACGAGGTCCGGCCGGTAGTGCATGAGCAGAGAGGTCTCGTTGCGCCCGGCGTGGTCGCCGCCCTTGACGTTCACCCAGCCCGCGGGAAGGTAGTCCTGCCAGGCAACCGCCCGGGCCTTGGAGTGACAGTCGCAGAAGCGCTGCACGGCCTCCTGCAAGGTCTCCACATGCTTGCCCCCGTAGTGCCCCATCAGGATGAGCATGACGCGGAAGCCCTCGTCGTAGAGCTGCTCGAGGTACTGCAGAGCAAGACCGAAGACGGTCTCGCGGGTAAACTCAAGGGTGTGGTGGAAGCCGCGCCACGGCTTCATGGTCTGGTATCCGCAGTACACCGGCGGCAGCACTACGCCTCCAACAGCCTTGCAGAGGTCAAGCGCCATGTGGTAACACTTGACGGTGTCCAGCCCGATGGCGTTATGTGGACCATGCCACTCGTGCGCTCCCCAGGGGAGGATCGCAAAGGGGCATTCCTGAATCACTTGGTCAATCTGTTGCGGGAAGCTCTCTTCATAGCGCATTACGGACCTCCAGTAAAATCACGGTGGGGCGCGGCCTCGGGGCGCCCGGTCGAGGAAAGGTTTGGCTCCCGTCGCAGGGAATCCTCCCTGCGAGTTGGGAGAAGCGATCATGCAGGAAGTAGACGAGGTAACCCAGGGCGCCGAAACGCCGTCGGCCCCTCAGGGACGATCGGTACGTGTGGGCCACCTGTCGGTGCTTGCCCTTGGTCACGGCGTGAATGACGGTTTGGCGAATGCCATCGCCCCGATCTGGCCGATGGTTCGGCAGCAGTTCGGGCTGACGATGTCCGGCATCGGCCTCATCACCTTTTGGTGGGGCCTCACCACGAACTTCAGCCAGCCGCTTTTCGGCTACCTGATCGACCGCTGGAATCCCCGCCGGATTCTGGGCGTCGCGACGCTCGTCGCCACCGTGTTCTTCTGCACCGTGGGCTACACGCGTAACCTCACCTGGTTCGTGGCGTTCCTGGTGTTAGGCGGCCTCGGGGTCTCCGTGTATCACCCACGCGCCGGGGCACTGGCAGTCAAGGTATCGGGCGGGCGCAAGGCCCTTGGCATGGGTGTCTTCACCGCCGGCGGCTCGGTAGGCATGGCCGCCGGGTATCTGCTCAGCCCGTACCTGTGCGAACTGGTCGGAAGCACGAAGGGTCTGCTGTATGCAGCGCCGGCAGGCATCCTCACCGCGGTGCTACTGTGGGGAACCGGGTCGCGTGACAGCCGGCAGTCGGCCGACCAGGGGTTCGACTTCCGTCAGGATGTGCTGCCGCATCTTGGGAAGCTGCTGCCCCTGGCGCTGGTGATGATCCTGCGGGCCTCGACGGTGGTGGCTTTCTGCAACTTCCTGCCGCTGCTGCTCGCGGCCCAGGGGCGTCAGTTGGTGGCCGGCGGGTATTCGGGGTTCTTCTTCACGGCCGGCGGCGCGATCGGCAGCATGATCGGTGGCCACATCTCCGACCGTCTCGGGCGGCGCGGCATCACGATCGTCTCCATGCTTCTGAGCCCCGCGTGCGTGTACTTTGCGTTGCAGTCCACACAGCGGCCTGGCCTCGCGTGCCTGTTCCTGGCCTTGTTCACACTGGGGATGGTACTGCGGGCAGCGGAGGCCGTGAACATCACCCATACGCAGGAGCTGCTGCCACGGGCTACGAGTCTTGCGAGTTCCCTCGGGATGGGGTTTGCCTGGGGCTTCGCCGGTCTCGTCGCTCCGCTGCTGGGCTTCCTCGCGGACCGGCACGGCGTGGACTACGCTCTCGGATGGGTCATCTGGCTCCCGCTGGTCGCGGGACTGGTTGCCTTCGGCATTCCGAGGACCACCGGCTCAGCGAAGTCGGCGAGTGAGACAGCCTAGCGAGCGCTGTGGAAGTGGCGCAGGTCTTGGTGGCCCTCAGGGAATTCGCTCGAGGCGCCGCACTCGCCACGGAGTGCCTGCATCGCCCAGCAATGGGACGGCACGCAGACACTTGCGCTCCAGCGCCGAGCGGAAGGCCTCCGGGCCGATGGCGGAGTTCAGCGCAAGCAGGTCGCCTGACTGGATCGGCAGGGAGGCGATGTCGTCGACCTCCTGGTAGCGCGTCTGCGGCGGTCGTCCCGCGAAGAGGGAGACAGCGAAACGCGGACCGCCGAGAAGGTACACCTTGCGCTGCGGCGTGAGGCTGTCGGCGATCACCTGACCGGCCTGGCGCTCCGCCTGAACGTCCACCGCGAAGGCGGGCGTCCCGGTCACTGCCTCCAGCGGACTGACCGGGAGTCCGGTGCCCCTTGCCAGCGTAAACCAGCCCGCAAGCACGACACCAACCACTACGAGCAGCGCCGACGCGAGCACGGGTCCGCGTCGACTGGCGGAGGCACCCCGCAGGTATGCCCCGAGTACCGGCGCGATCAGCGCCAGACCCACGCACGTTACGATGACCCCGAAGGTCTGAAGCTGCGTCCACACCGAGGAACCGATGCCCGACAGCCAGGCCGGTGTCAGGGCTGCGCCGATTCCTGCTCCGAGGACGAGCCAGGCGCCGGGCCGTCCGGAGGGAGGTCCTGGCAGGCCGTTTCCCCGCCGACGGACCTCATGGAAGACCAGCCCGACCACGGGCGGGCAGCAGAGCACGGCGACAGCCGCAATCGCACCGGCCCAGGACAGCCAGTAGACTCCCGCGGTCTCGCGAGCCACGGTCAGACGCCAGAAGTGCCACGGATCGCCCATGATCGCCCAGTTCGCGCCAACCCACACCAGGGCGCAGTAGCCCAGCGGGAGCAGGAAGGCAAGGAGCGTGCCCTCCATCCGTGCCCAGCCTTCCTTGCGAGTGCGCCAGGCCACGTAAGCGGTGGCGGTGATCACCAGCCAGATCGCGTCGTAGCGAGTGAGGACCGCGGCGGTGAGGAAGAGCGAGCAGGTGAGCAGATCCCGGAACCCTTCGGCGCGTGCCCAGCGCATCAGGGCCCAGGCAGCACCTAGCGCGGTGAAGGCCAGAAGTACCCCGGGACTGCCGAGCGCTCCGAGGCTCAAGACAATGGGATGACCGACGAAGCAGGCCACAAGCGGCCAGCGAAGCCGGCGGGGGAGCCCCTCCTGGGCTGACAAGGAGTTGAGCAGCACCGCACAGCCGCCGAGCAGAAGGCTGCCGAGAAGTGGACAAGCCAGGCCCGAGGTGGCAAGGGCGGTCGACAGCGCACCCAGAGGCAGGTACAGCAGGGCAGTCAAGGGCGGATTGCCGAAGCCGACCAGCGCGAGGTTGAAGCGCGGGTCCTTGTGCAGCACATCCAGCGCATGGGAGAGCGCTGATAGGGCGTCGAGGTCGGCAGCTCCCGCTTGGAGGGCCTCAAGGCCAGCACGGAGGCACACGGCTGCCGCCAGAGCGAAGATGCTCCAGGCCTCCAGACGCCTGACCGGATTCGTGTGGGTCGGTTCAGTTGCCATGCTGACGGGTGTGGGCTGCGAAAGAGCTGCCGGTGACGACGCAGTGCCGGTCAAGAGCTCTTCACGAGACCGTGCTGCGTCTTCTCCCAGTAGTGCGGGTTGATGATGAGCTGGCCGAAGGCCTTGTAGGCCGCCCAGCTCATCATGAGCCAGTAGATCGGCGTGAGGAGCGCGTACTTGACCAGGTCGTAGTACCCCCGGTTCATGCATCCCGCGACGTTCAGGTAGACGAAGACGAAGTTCCCCACCAGCAGGCAGAAGACGCCGGCCACGTAGATGACGCCGGGGAACATGGCGTCGATCACATTGGAGCGCGTTATGAGCCACAGAAGGGTGAGGAGCCAGTACACTGGGTTCAGCAGGAAGCAGAGCGTCGAGCCGCCGACGGTCATCTGGAAGGAGAACCAGTCGCGGAGACCCAACTGCCGGAAGAGCTCCAGGGGTCTGCGGCTGTGCACCAGGTAGGTCTGCAGGTAGCCCTTCACCCAGCGCGAGCGCTGGCGGATCCAGCCCCAGAAGTAGGAGTTGGCCTCCTCCCAGGTGGTGCTGTCGATCATCGCGGTGCGCCAGCCGTGCTTGTGAAGGCGCACGCCCAGGTCGCAGTCTTCAGTGACGTTGTAGGGGTCCCAGCCGCCGAGTTCGCGCAAGGGGGCGACGCGGAAGTGATTTGAGGTGCCGCCCAGGGGGATCGGCGCACCAGAAGCAGTGAGCCCCGGGAGGAAGAGGTCGAACCACACGGAGTACTCCGCGGTGAACCACTTGGTCAGCAGGTTCTGGCGCTGGTTGAAGTAGTTCAGCTTCGCCTGCAGGCAGGCAACCTGATCGGGCACCTTGCGGAAGGCTGCTGCCGCCTTCCGAAGCTGGTCACGCTCGGGGAGATCCTCGGCGTCGTAGATGACCAGCAGCTCGGAGGTCGCAAGGTCCAGGCCCCAGTTGCAGGCCTTCGGCTTGGTCTTCGGCTGGCTCGTGGGGACGACCACCTTGCGGAACTGCGGCGGGAGCGTCATGGCGTCCGCCGTTTGCCGGGTCTCGGTGTCGTCCTCCTCCAGCAGGAGCATGATCTCCAGCTTCTCGGGGGGGTAGTCGAGATCACTGAGGCCCTTCACGAGCTTTGCCAGCACCGCCGACTCACGAAACAGCGGGATCAGGATCGTGTAGGTGGGAAGGGCGCCATCGGGCACCGCAGTCAGGTCCCCGGGGGAGACCTGAACCTCGGCCTTCTGTCCGAGCGAGCGCCAGACCAGGAAGAACTTGTACACCGACTGCAGGATGTAGAAGGTGATGACGATAGCGTTCAGTACGATGAGCGTGGGGATGAGGGCGAGGATCAGGCCGAGGAGGAGAACCACAAGCCCGACGCCAAGCAAGACGGCCTGGCGCGGGTCCAAGGTATGAGCTGCACACTCAAGGGGCCGCTCATGCAGTACTCGCAGTGGGTCAATCTGGCGCGACCGAGCCGGGTCAGACAATACGAGTTCCCCACCCCGAGGAGACAGGGTTCAGCCGGAAAGGGAAGCCTGGGCTTGCCGCCGCTCTGCCAAGTGCAGCGATTTGTGCCCAGGTCCCCTGACACAGCGCGTGTTCACGAGTCATAAAGAACAGGGCGCGAGAGGAAAGGTTCCGCCTCGCGCCCCTTGCTTATCCTTGTGCAGGGCATCTGGAGCAACGACCCAGGCGTCCTGCCGCCAAGTCTGCCTGCTGAGCTAGGGCGCCGGCGCGGTGCGCAGCGGGAAACCGGCCTTGCTCAGCGTGTCCAGACTGACAAGGTTGAGATTGTTCAGGAAGGCCGCACCATCCAGCAGGTCCGGCTCGATCCACCGCCGGTGGCACTTGATGGCCCAGGTGATCTCGTCAGGACGGGGTCGCGGACGGAAGACGATGAGCCCCTTCCCGATCGGCCAGGCAGCGGCGACAACGTGCTCGGCCCGGAAGGCACTCACGAGAATCGGCCGGGCACCGTCGGGGACGGTCTGCATCGCCTCAAAGGTGTCGGCGGCTCGGACCGCTCTGACGCCCGCGGCGAGAGGGTGGTTCTGTGCCCCGGCGGGAACCACAGCCACGTCGGTTGTGCCGCCGGAAACATGGTTCGCCCCGAAGCGGGAGCCCAGCTCCACGTCCATCCAGCACACATGCCCGGCAGCGACCCACTTCTTGATCTGCTCCATGAAGCCGGCGGTCCAGGTATCCTCGTTATCGGTGAGCCAGAGGATGCCGACGCCGTCGAGCTTGACCTTCGACTCCTGATCTGCCACCCGCAGAGCCGCTCGTACCTGTGCGGCGATCTGGGCCGGGTCCTTCGTGGCCCGTGGGGTCTCACGGTAGGCGAGACCCGTGGCTGCCAGAATCGCAAGAGCAAGGGTGAGACAGGGGACAGCCCGAAGGCGGTAGTGCGGCGCAAGTACTCGTCTCATCATGTGAAGCCCCCTTGGTGCGTGTGTGGTGGGCCTATCAGAGCCGCCGAAACGCGTATGGCTACTTCGCGCTAACGGTACTGACCGATAGTAGGCGCGCCAGGGAGTTGTACTCGACCGTGACGCCAAGCTCCGGCAGGACAGCACGCGGCGGGATGTACAGCACGTTGTCCTTGATAGCGGCTGCGGTCTTCATATCCTTGAGCTGGCCGTTGATGTTGGCCATGCGCTCGCCGATGGAGATCTTGACGTTTGCCTGGCCGCGGGTGATCTCGAGGATCTTGGCGCCGGAGTGCCAGACCAGCGTGGCGCCGATGGCCTGAAGGACGGGTTTTGCAGGCACGAGCATCACGCCATCAGCGGCGACCATGGGCTCGGGGCTGAGGCGCAGCACCTTGCCGTCAACCGCAACGCGAAGGCCCTTCGACGCGCGGTACTCCTTCTCCAGGTAGGAAAGCGCAGGCCAGGGGATGAGGATGTCGGCCTTCGCTACCAGACTCTGCACGTAGTCGGCCTCGCTGACGCCCTTGTCCTCGCGCAGGCGGAGCTTGATGTCGCTTCTCACGGCCTCGAAGGGCTTGGTGCCGGCCTCGCGACGTTCACCGGCGAGGGCGAGGTAGGCTTTGCCGTCGAGCTCGAAGGGTGTGCTGACGTCCTTGACCTTGAGGGCCGCTGCCTGCTCCCAGAGGCCTGCAATCGGGCAGGTGGCCGCAGAGACCCAGCCGAGGTCGCCGTCCTTGCCCGGGAGCGGCTGCACACCGTAGCGCCTGGCAGCAACTTCCCAGGGCGTGCCCTCGAGCAACGCACGATAGGCGACCAGGGCGTCCTGCTGCGATTCCGTCGGAATGACCTGCAGGTGGAGTTCGGTCTGGGCGGCGAAGTCGGCCTTGTGAGCATCGTAGTAGGCCTTAGCCGCGGCGTCGCTGACGACGCTGTCCTTCTCCATCAGCGCACTGACCATGAGTTGCTGGCGCAGGTGCTCGCGATAGGCCTTAAGGGTATAGCCCATCTCCTGGAGGTGGTAGTCGAAGTCCTCCTCGGACGCATAGGACTTCTTCTGCGTGTCGAGCAGGGCGGTGACGGCTTCCTGGGAGACTGTCACACCCTGAACGCGTGCCTCATCCTCGATGACACGGGAACGGATGATGCTGTCGAGTATCTCGCGCGCGAACTGACCTTCAACGACGTGGTTGAAGTAGGGCCAGGTGACGTTGAACTTGTTGATCCGTGCCAGAACCTGGGGCGAACCGGCGGAAGGACGTGGAATCTGGGCGTAGACGATGGAGGTTAGCAGGGCAAGGGCAAGTGTGAGTGTGACGAAGAGGCGCGATCTCATGAGTGGACCCCTCCCGGCGGCCGTTTCTGGCGCAGGAACACAGCCTGGACGTCCACGTCCAGGCTGGCTAGGCACGAGCGGATTATAATGCCGCCTTTCGCGGCAAGTCAAGGAACCGACCCTCGGGTGAGACAGGCTTGGTCACCGCCCTGACACACCCGAAAGGCAGGCCGTTCTGCAACGGTGACTAGCTACCCGAGATGACCTTATCGACCCGCTGGGCGGCCTCATCCAGAGCCTGCTTGGGGCTCTTCTTGCCCATGAGCGCTTCCTGGATGCTCGTGCGGACCTCGTCCTCGACGGCGGTCCACTTCGGGTGCAGCGGAACGAACTTGCCCGTGGGCAGCAGTTCCATGAACTTGGACCACTGCGGGCTCTTCTTGATGAAGTCGCTCTCGGCGACGGCCTTCAGTTCCGGCAGCATCCCGAAGGTCTGGGCCCACTCCTGGCGCAGGGCCGGCTGGTAGAAGTACTCGACGAACTTCCAGGCAGCCTGCTTGTTCTTGCTGCCCTTCATCAGGATGATGTCGTCGGTGACGGCCATCGTGACTTGCTTCTTGGATGCGGGAATCGGCGCGAGATCGTACTTGAGGTTCGGCGTCTGCTTGTCCAGCATCCCCCAGAACCAGGGCCCCGTGATCATCATGGCGAGTTTGCCGCTCTTGAACTGCTCCTGGAGGCCCTCGCGGTCATAGGCGGTCGGGTTCGGTTCGGTGACCTTGTGCTTGCTCACGAGGTCGCACATGAACTGCAGGGCCTGCACGCCGGCCTCGCTGTTGAAGACGGCCGACTTGCCGTCCTCACTGAGAATCTCGCCGCCGTTGGCCCAGAGGAAGTAGTAGAAGTAGACGTCGGTCTCGACCTTGTTGCCCTGGATCCCGAAGGCAAACTGGCCCTTGTCGGGCGCGTTGATCTTCTTGGAGACCGAGATGATCTCGTCCCAGGTCTTGGGCGGCTGTACTCCGGCGGCGTCAAGTATGCCCTTGTTGTAGTAGAGCGCGCGGGCCGACACGGCGATGGGCAGACCGTAGAGCTTGCCCTGATACTGCGCGCCCTGGAGGGCAATCGGCAGGAACTTGTCGCGGAACTCCTGGGTGACGTAGCTATCCAGGGGCTCCACGGCATCGATGGCGACGAACTCAGGAATCCAGCGTGATCCGACGTTCACCAGGTCCGGCGGATTGCCGCTGGAGATGAGCGTGTTGAGCTTGTCCTTGCCGGAGTTCCAGTCGACGACCTCGATGGAGAGCTCACAGCCGGGGTTGTCGCGGTTGAACCCCTCTTCGAGCTTCTTCATGAACCCGCGCGTGCCCGTGTCGTACTCCATGGCCAGGAAGCGGATCTTGCCGCCCTCGCCGGAAGGCTGAGAGGTTGCGCCGCCGGCGTTCGTTGAGGGCGACGGAGTAGCGTTCTCCTGGGGTGGCGGCGGGCACCCGGCCAGCAGGCAGACAGCCAGGACGGCCGAGAGTAGTGTCAAGAGGCAGCGAGCGGGCATGACATGGCCTCCCACGATAGAGGGGTTGTTGAGAGCGGCTGCAGCGGACCGCGCGCACTTTTCGCGCTCAGAGGCCCGTATTCCTGCCGGACAAGCAAGACAAAGGGCTGCGACCGGACCTCAGTAGGCCGTGACGCGCTTGTACAGGTAGTACACCCCGGCACCCGCGGCATTCAGGAAGCATAGCATCATGTAGAAGTAGTTGAGTTGCAGCACAAAGCCCAGGATGGCACCCACGATCAGCGAGACCAGGGCCACCGTCTGGAGGTAGCGAAGGCCCTTCTTGCCGCGGAAGGCTTCGACGATCTCCCAGGGCCCGGGCAGCATGGCGCCGCAGTTAGCGCAGTACCGCGAATCTCCCGTGTTGATGAAGTGGCACTCGGTGCAGGGCGTCTGCTTCTCCTTGGCCTGCTCCATGAGCTGGAGCACACGCTTGTAACGATGCTGCACTTCGAGGTCGTCGGAGACTTCGAGGTATCTGCGGTACCAATCGGCCGACACATCGTAGTTTCCGCGCTGGAAGTAGATCTCGGCGAGGCGGCGGTACGGGTAGGGGATCTCGGGGCGCTTGGCAATGCTGTGTCGGTACTTCTCGATGTCCTCCTGCTCGAGTCTCGCCAGACCGCGCTGGTTGGCCCAGCGACGAGACAGAGGGAAAGCGATGGCGAGAAGCACAGCCGGGAGAAGACCAAGGGGTCCGAGCCCGGAGGCACCGAGGGCGCCGAAGACCACCAGACCCAGGAGGGCACCGCTGTACAGAAGGAACTCGAGGCCGCTGATCTCCTTCATCAAGAGCAGCCCGAGCAGGCCCCAGATGCAGCCCCCGAGAACCAGCAGGCCCCCCAGGATCCCGACGGCCAGGAAGATGGCGCCCCCTGCCGCACCAGCCAAAACGGTTCCCCCCAGTCGTGTGTAGAGGTCGATACGCCCGCACGAGCCGAACTGCCACGAGCTGACCTGAGCCCGGCTGAAGACAGGACTAACTCAAGCCGTAGATGCTTGCACCCCGGTCGGCCAGCGTCTGACGCAGCGCTGCAACATCAATGCCGCGGATGTCGGTGGAGCCTTTCACGCTCATGGCCGCCGCGAGACCGGCTGCCTCACCATTGCAGGCAGCGATGGGCATGACACGATGGGAAGAGTGGGCGGCGTGGTCGGAGGAAATCGGGCGGCCGCCGATCAGCAGGTTATCGAAGCCCAACGGACACAGGCAGCGATAGGGGATATCGTAGGCCTCGCCCGCGGGCAGGCGCTTGATGACCGTGCCGCCGCCGGTGGGACTGTGGATGTCTACGGGATAGGACCCGCGTGCGATGCCGTCCTCGAACTTCCGGGCAGCAAGGACATCCTCGGCGGTGAGCACGTAGTCGCCGAGGACGCGACGCGACTCGCGGATGCCGATCTGCGCCGGGACGGCCGTGAGGTAGGCGTTCTCGAAGCCCGGGACCTTGGCGACCAGGAACCGGATCATCTGGCTGATCTGGCGCCTCGATTCGAGTTCCGCCGCGGTGAGGTCAAGGGCGTTCGTGGCATCAAGCCGCACGACGCGCGTGGTGTTGAAGTGAATCTCGCCGGGTCGCGTGGTGTAGAACCACAGGACGTTCTCGCGCGGGTTCTCCACCTCACCGGCCTCGCGAGCAGCGTCGTACAGGGCGTTGATCTCGTCTCGCATGGGCATTCGCTTCTCGTCGACGCCGGCCATGCGGAAGTTGGCGGTCATGGGCTGGCAGAGGCCATCCTCGGGACGCCCCTTCTCAATCTTCGCGCCGGCGTAGAAGGCCAAGTCTGCATCGCCGGTGCAGTCCACGAAGACCCTGGCGGTCACTGCCTCGAAGCCTGACTTGCTCTGGAGCAAGATGCGCTCGACGCGCCGGTTGGAGACCTGCGCTGCACAGACGGTGCCGTGGAAACGAAGCTGCACACCGGCATCCAGGGCCAGACGGTCGAGCACCAGCTTGGCAACCTCAGGATCGAAGGCGGTCTTCGCGTCCGGGCGCGTACCGTAGGCGTTCGCCTTCCGCATATAGTCGATCATGCGCTGGAAGACGCCCTTGTTGATCTGTTCCTTGCCCGCCCAGTAGCTCATGAAGGGGTTGACGAGGCCGGCGGTCATCATCCCGCCGAGGAAGCCGTAATGCTCAACCAGCAGCGTGCTGGCTCCTGACTCGGCGGCAGCAACGGCGGCGCACAGTCCAGCAGGGCCGCCACCGCAGACAGCCACGTCAACGTCATGAGCAACGGGGAACTGGTCGATCGCAAAGGTACTCACCAGCACACCTCCGAGTCAGTCAGATGGACGAGCCGTCCAGCGGCGGTCTGCAGACAGCACGGGACCTACTCTTCCAGGGCCTTGTCCAGCAGTTCGTTGACGAGCTGCGGGTTCGCCTGGCCCTTCGTGGCCTTCATGACGAAGCCGACGATGGCCCCGGCGGCCCTCTTCTTGCCCGCCTTGAGGTCCTCGACGGCCTTCGGGTTGGCGGCGATTGCCTCCTGGAGGATCCGCTCGAGCTCTCCGGTGTCGCTGATCTGGGTCAGCCCTTCCTGCTCGATGATCTCCTGCGCCGTCTTGCCGGACTCCACCATCTTGGCGTAGACCTGCTTGGCGATGCTGTTGGAGATCGCACCGGTCTGCACCGAGTTTATGAGGTCGGCAATCTGGCCGGCGGGAAGGCTGAAGCTCTCGACGGCGATGCCCTTCTCATTGAGCGTGGCCATGACGCTGCCCATCACCCAGTTGCTGGCGACCTTGGCGTCACCGCAGGCCTGGGCAAGATCCTCGAAGTAGTCGGCGAGCGCCCGGTCTTCGGTGAGGACCCCGGCGTCGTACTCCGGCAGTTCGTACTCCGCCACGAAGCGCTTCTGGCGAGCCATCGGCAGCTCCGGCATGGAGGCTCGGATCTGCTCGACCCACTCGGGCTCCGGCGCCATGGGGATCAGGTCGGGCTCCGGGAAGTACATGTAGTCGTCCGCAGATTCCTTGCGGCGCATGGGCGAGGTGGCGCCCCGGGTGTCATCCCAGCGTCGGGTCTCGCGGTAGGAGGGCAGCGTTCCGTCCTCCAGTTCGCGTCGCTGGCGCTGGAGTTCGTACTTGATGGCGTTGTAGCAGGCGGTGATGGAGGCGATGTTCTTGACCTCGATGACCGGGGTCTTCTCGCCGGTCTCGAAGTCGATGTAGTTGACGTTTGCCTCGGCCCGCATTGCGCCTTCTTCCATGTTGGCGGTCGAGACGCCAAGGTAGCGAAGCAGGCGCCGCAACTGCAGCAGGTACTCGCGAACCTGCTCAGCGTTGCGGAAGTCGGGCTCGGTGACGACCTCCATCAGGGGCACGCCACAGCGGTTGTAGTCGACCAGGCTGCGACCGTCCGGAAGGTGCGTGCTCTTGCCGGTGTCTTCCTCGAGGTGCGCGCGGGCAATCGCGACGGTGAAGGGTTCACCGTCGACCACGAGATCGAGGTGCCCCTCGCTGGTCAGCGGCTCGTCGTACTGGCTGATCTGGTAGTTCTTCGCCAGGTCGGGGTAGAAGTAGTTCTTCCGGTAGAAGCGAGCACGCTCCCAGATCCTGCAGCCCAGGGCCAGGCCGGCACGGATCGTGAGCTCAACGGCCTGCTTGTTGGCCACCGGCAAGGAGCCGGGAAGGCCAACGCATACCGGGCAGCAGCGGCTGTTGGCGTCGCCGCCGAATTCGTTCTTGCAGGCGCAGAACATCTTGGATTCGGTGAGGAGCTCGACGTGGACCTCCACGCCGATTACAGGTGTGAGAGCCATGCGATCACTTCCGGAGACGGAATCAGGAGGTAGTAAAAGGCGCCACAAACGACCAATTGCTCTCGCCCTGGGGATAGCAGCGAGATGCACTGCAGCACGTGATCGGTCCCGAAGGACCATCGCTGCGCCGGAGAGCTTGCTAACGTCGGGTGAATTGTAGCAGCCAAGCCAAGAGCGTGCAAGGCAGACACCGCAAGGGCCAGGCCGCCGGCTGTGTCTGATGGCCCGCGCGGTCGCTCACAGGGACAGGAGGTCGTCTCGCTACCGCGACGAACCAAGGCCTACGATCAAGGATGTCTACAACGGTGCCCCGGGAGACCTTGCCGTGAACAGCGATCCCATCCCCGAACTGATCGGTCTCGTACAACCTGAGGAAATGCGGGCCAACCTGTTCTACCTCGCTAAAGACCCGCTGCCCATGCGCAAACTGTGCCTGACCTTGCCCGGCCACGAGAAGTGCACCCTCTACGAGGCCGACGACTATATCCAGGGCAAGCTCGAAGGCTGGGGGTATGAGGTTGAAAAGGAAGGCGTGCAGGTGCAGTCCTATCGCAGGGACATCACCAAGAACCCGCACCACCAGTACTCCAAACCCGAACCTGACGACCCTTGGTACACCGCCTACAACCTCTATGCGAAGAAGGTCGGGACCACGAAGCCCGAGGAGATCATCGTGGTGATCTCGCACAAGGATTCGCAGAGCTGGATCGACTGCCCCGGTGCGAACGACAACGCGGTCGGCACGGTCAGTAACCTGGAACTCGCGCGGATCCTGAGCGGCTACGAGTCCGAGCGCAGCCTCTGGTTCATCTGGTGCAACGAAGAGCATACCCCCTGGACCAGCGTAACGGCCGCCAACAACGCCAAGGCCCGCGGCGACAAGGTGATTGCGGTCTTCAACATGGACAGCGTCGGCCGCAAGTCGGAGGAGGACACCGCAGCCGGCAAGAAGATCAACGTCAGCGCCTTCGCTGCGCCCGAGGGCGAAGCCCTGGCCGACCTCCTGGCCGAGGTGAACGACGCCTATGGCATTGGCCTCGATCAGCGGAAGGCCCAGCGGCCTCAACCCGGCGACGATGACGGGTCCTATGTGAAGGCCGGCTACCCGGCGGCGCTGATCAACCTGGGGTCCTTCCCCTATGCCGACCCGAACTATCACCTCGAGACCGACACGGCGGAGACCGTGGATATCCCGAACGCTGCCATGACCACGCAGATGGTGCTGGCAGCGATCGTCAAGCTGGACCGTGGAGCGTAGCGCTTCACCCACCGGCAGGGCGGTTGCGGAGTCGTGGCCTGCGTCGCCCGCCAAACCCAATCCCGATCTTGGCAACAGATGATGGAGGCCCACTGATGGATCGGCTGAACCGGTTTCCGCAGATGATGCAGCAGTACCTGATGCGGCGAGTGCGGGAGGCAGAGACGGAAGCGGACGAGCGCAAGTTCTCCATGCGCACGCGCAAGGATGCCCTGGCCTACCAGGAGGCGCTTCGCAAGAAGATGCGCAAGGTCTTCGGGCCGCTGCCGCGCAAGACACCTCTGAAGCCCGTGCTGACCGGGTCCTTTGAGCGTGACGCCTACACGGTGGAGAAGGTCATGTTCGAGAGCCGTCCCGATTTCCCGGTGACGGCCTCGCTCTACGTGCCGAAGGGCTACGATGCCCCGATGCCCGGAGTCATCGCGCCCTGCGGTCACAGCGGCAATGGGAAGGCCGCAGACGCGTACCAGTCCTTCGCCCAGGGCCTCGCGAGCAAGGGCTACGTGGTGCTCTCCTACGACCCGGTGAGCCAGGGCGAGCGGACGCAGTATCCGGACGGCAAGGGCGGCTCGAAGGTCGGGATCTGCTGCCCGGAGCATAACCACATGGGCTCGCAGCAGGGCCTCGTCGGTGAGTTCTTCGGAACCTGGCGAGTCTGGGACGGCATCCGTGCCCTGGACTACCTGCTGACCCGCCCGGAGGTCGACCCTACCCGTCTGGGAGTCACCGGGAACTCCGGCGGCGGCACACTGACCAGCCTGATCGTGGCGAACGACGACCGCTACCTGGTGGCGGGTCCCGGCTGCTACGTGACCACCTGGCGACGCAATGCGGAGAACGAGCTCCCGGCCGACTCGGAGCAGCAGCCTCCGCTGGCGCTCTCCCTTGGGATGGACATGGACGACCTCTTCGGCCTGCATGCGCCCAAGCCCCTTATCCTGCTGACCCAGGAGAAGGACTTCTTCGACCAGCGAGGCGCTCTGGAGTCCTTCGCACGCCTCAAGCACCTGTACAAGCTCCTGGGCGCCGAGGACAACGTGGCGATGGTGACGGGACCGGCGCACCACGGCTTCGCCCAGCCCCTTCGGGAGGCCATGTACTCCTTCTTCAACAAGGCCTGCGGCAAGAAGGAGAGTGGCAAGGAGCCGCCCGTTGTCGTCGAGACCGACGAGCAGATGCAGGTGACTCCGACCGGGCAGGTCTCAGACCTCGACCGCGCGCCGAGGACGGTCTTCAGCTTCACGGCGGAGAAGGCCCAGCAACTCGCCGACAAGCGAAAGCCCCTGCGCGGCGACGACCTGCGCAAGGCCATCACGAAACTGCTTGCCCTCAAGAAGCGCAGTGGCGTGCCCGACTACCGGATCCTGCGGCCGGTCGGACGACGCACGGACTACCCGCGGCCCTTCGCCACGCACTTCGCAGTCCAGACGGAGCCGGACATCGAGGCCCTCGTGTACAAGCTGGAGGACGAGGGACTGTGCTCGCGACCCGCGCCGGGCAAGCAGGCAGTACTGTACGTCCCGCACCAGTCCTCCGACGAGGACCTCGCAACCGATGCGCTGGTGAAGGAACTCGCCGAGCAGGAGCAGTCCTTCTTCACCGTAGACTGCCGCGGAACGGGCGAGTCGCAGCCGAACACCTGCGGCAGGAACCAATACCTGAACATCTACGGCAGCGACTACTTCTATGCTTCCTTCGGGATCATGTTCGGGGAGCCCTACGTCGGCTGGCGAGTGCACGACATCCTGTCGGTTCTCGACTGGATGGAGAGCTACGGGTACAAGAAGGTGCATCTCGTCGGGCGCGGCTGGGGGAGTGTCCCGGCTGTGTTTGCAGCGGTCCTCGACCCACGCGTGAAGCAGGTCACGCTGAAGAACGCCCCGGTGTCCTTCACGGAGTGGGCAACGACGGAGATGCTGCGCTGGCCGCTGTCCACGTGCCCGCGAAACGTGCTGCAAGTGCTGGACCTGCCGGACTGCTACGCGGCGCTGAAGTCAAAGAAGCTGCGACTGGTGGAGCCCTGGAACGCCGAGATGCAGCCCTGCGGGGAGTAGGAAGCCAGAGGGAGCCTGCGGATTCCGGACGCGACCAAGTGTCCGGAATCCGCTTGTCTTTGGGGGATGGGGAAGAGGCAAGTGCCGGCGTGTCTCGTCAGGCAGCGCCCTCAGAGCGCCGAGCCTTCCGCTGCCTGTCGATAGGTCAGGGCGACGACTTCGCCTTCGTGACGACCGGCGGCGTGGTTCAGCATGGTGAGCAGTGTCTCACCCTCGGGATCGTTCTGGGCAAGCACCGTTAGCTCAAGCCACGGCGCGTACATGAGCCCGCCCATGTCGTGGGCGAAGTCGACGCACCCACGGACGTGAGCCAGCCACTCGTCGACGGGTCGCCCCTGCACCTCGAAGAAGTTGCGATCGCAGTACCCCGGGCAAGGGATCTCCAGAAGGCCTGAGGGGTACAGTCGCGGCTGGCTGTGCTTGATGAGCATGGCCGCGTTCTTGTCGGCGAAGCCCACCTCCTGCGGGTCGGGCGGCTGCTTGGTGGAGTGGTCGGAGCTTACGAACCCCAGGCCGCTATCCATGACCGCCTTCTGTAGGCCCTCGTGTTTCTGAATCCCGAGTCGACGCATGGGGGAGAGCCGCAGGCCCTCAGGCTGCGGGAGACCGACCTGCACGAAGGCCTCGATCCCCGACTTCAGGGCTGTCAGCAAGGCCTGGGCAGCACCCTCCTCTGGTGTCTCGGTGCAGGTGACCAGCAGGTCGACGGCATGGCCGCGATCGGATAGGTCGCGCAGGAACGGTGCGGCGTCGGCGTTCCCCAGCAGATCAGGGGCGAGGAAGACCTGCAGTCGGCCCTGGTTCGCCTCGATCTGGGTGGCTGCGGAGGCGAGGTAGGCCTGGCGACTGTC
The DNA here is from genome assembly GCA_039679385.1 of Armatimonadia bacterium. Lineage (NCBI taxonomy): Bacteria > Bacillati > Armatimonadota > Armatimonadia > Armatimonadia bacterium. The sequence continues at coordinate 115,787 of JBDKVB010000068.1, forward strand.
CGGTGAGTCTCCTGCGGACCAGTCCGCGGCAAAGCTCACGGCGCACCGCGAGCCCTGAGGTAAGCTGAGCATGGTTGCTGTCTGACCTTTCTGCCTGGAGCCCAGAACGGCCGGGTCGCCCGGCAGGCGATGCCAATGCCCTCTATCTGCCTGAGCGACCCGGGTAACATCCAGAGGCAACCGCGATTCTACATGATGTCGGCGACCTTGACTACCTCGCCGCCGGCCTCGGAGGACTTGTTCACAGCGATGGTGACGGCCAGGGTCTTGTAGCCGTCGGCGTAGTCGGAGAAGATCCCGCTGCGGTCGCCGGTCTCGACGGCATGGATGAAGGCCTGGTCCTCGCCCAGGTAGCCGTCAACCTGCTTGGTGTACTCGCCGTTGTCTTCCTTGGAGCTCCAGGTGAGCGAGTTGCCCTGCACGAGAAGGGTGAAGCCCTCGGCCATGACGCGGCAGGAGCTCTGTCCCCAGCCCTCGAGCATGCAGGTGTTGCTGATGTTGCCGACGGCGCCGTTGGCGAAGATGAGGTTTGCCGTAGCGGCATCAGCGACGTTGCAGTTCTCGACCTTCGTGTGCATGACCTGGTGGGTCCCGAAGGCCTGGACGGAGACAACCTCACCGGCAAGGTAGCGGGCCATGTCGACGATGTGCGTGGTCTGCTCGACCATCTGGCCGCCGGACTGCTCCTGCACACGCCACCACGGAGCACCGGGCAGGCTGCCCCAGAAGTTGCCCCAGATCAGGCCGAGAGTGCGGCCCTGGAGCATCTCCTTCGCCTTGATCACGTGGTCATCCCAGCGGTACTTGTAGGCGACGGCCGTCACGACGCCGCTGTCCTCGACGGCCTTCAGGATCGGCTTGGCCATTGCGCAGTCGATGGCAATGGGCTTCTCGACGAGCATGTGCAGGCCCTTGGCGCAGCAGGCCAGCTCGATGTCGCCGTGCGCGAAGGGCGGCACGCCGATGAACACCGCGTTCAGGTCTTCTGTGTCGAGCATCTTGCTGAAGTCGTCGTAGGCGTGGCCGCCGAACTTCTCGGCTGCCTTCTGGGCGCGCTCGAGCTGGACGTCGCAGAATGCAACGTTCTGCACGCCCGCGATCTGTGAGAGACGGTCCATGTGGCCCTGAGCGATGCCGCCGGTACCGATGAAACCCATGCGAACGGACATGTGAGTAGCCTCCTGTGAGTCGTATGAAAGGGCATGATGTGAACCCGCGCTACAAGGGCCGCGCGAGTGCCTCGCCCGGACTAGCCAAGGCGAATCCGCGACTGATGACGCCGCAATGCGAGCCAATTCCCTGCAGGCGTGTATCATCCCTCCCTTCGGCAGGACACTAATCGGGAACCGTCGAAGTGCGGTCTATCAGACCCTTGCCACGGACCAGGGACCGAAGGGACACCCCGATCCAGCGACCGGAGGTATCACGATGAGAATCGGCTTCTGTGGCCTCGGCCGAATGGGCATGAACATGGTGGCCCGGCTCCAGCGAGGTGGACAGGAGGTGGTGGCCTGGAACCGCTCGAAAGGCAAGAAGGACGAGCTGCTGAAGACCGGCGCAGAGTGGGCCGAGACGCTCGAAGACCTGGTGAGTGCCCTTGAGGTCCCGCGAGCGATCTGGCTCATGGTGCCCGCAGAGACGGTGGACGAGATGCTGGCGCAGCTTGTGCCTCTATGCTCGGCGGGCGACCTCCTGATCGACGGCGGCAACTCACGGCACCTGGACACCCGCAGACGTGCGCAGGAGTTGTCAGCACGGGGACTGCGCTTCGTGGATGTAGGCACGAGCGGCGGAATCTGGGGCCTCGAAGTGGGCTACTGCCTGATGATCGGTGGCGAGGAGGAAGCCTACGAGGCCCTGCTGCCTGCCTTTGAGGCCCTGGCTCCGAAGAAGGGCTACCTGCATTGCGGTCCGCAGGGCGCAGGACACTTCGCGAAGATGGTCCACAACGGCATCGAGTACGGGATGATGCAGGCGTACGCCGAAGGCTTCGAGATACTGCAGGCGGCGGACTATGGCCTTGACCTGGCCGCCCTTGCGAACCTGTGGAAGCAGGGGAGCGTCGTCCGAAGCTGGCTGCTGGAGCTGGCTGCCGGAGCCCTGGAGCGGAATGCCGCCCTGGATGACATCGCCGGCTACGTGGAGGATTCGGGCGAGGGCCGCTGGACGGTTCACGATGCCGTCGATCTTGGCGTGCCGGCTCCGGTCATCTCTCTATCCCTGTTCGCCCGCTTTGCCTCCCGCGATCCCAACAGCTTCGGCAACCGTCTCCTGGCAGCCTTGCGCCGGGAGTTCGGCGGTCATGCTACCGTGGAGGCGAAGCGCCTATGAGTCCGCTGAACGGGGGCCAGAGGACGGAGGCTGTTGAGACGACGGCCTGGACGCCCGGCGCTGCCTGTCCACGCTTCGCTGAGGTCACGGCGCTGGTGCTCTTCGGCGCGACCGGTGATCTCACGCGACGCAAGCTGATGCCCGCGATCTACTCCCTGATGGCCGACGGGCTCCTGCCCTGCGGGTTGCCAATCCTCAGTGTCGGACGGCGGGTGGCGGCGCGAGAGCAGTTGCTCGAAGAGTTCCATGAAGCTGCGGCTACCCGGTCCCGCCGCAAGCCACTCGATGAGGCTCTCTGGGCGGCCATGGCCGAGGGCATCCACTACGTCCGGGGCGAGCTTGACGATTCGGCCACCTACGCCGCGGTAAAGGAAAAGCTCGAGCAACTGGATTCCCAGGCTCCCGCGCCGATGAACCGGCTCTTCTACCTCGCAGTGCCGCCGCACTTCTTCCGGCCGGTGATCGACAACCTATCAGCGAGCGGGCTTTCGGGGCAGTCCTTTGGGCGTCACGGGTGGCCGCGGATCGTCGTCGAGAAGCCCTTCGGCAGCGACCTGGAGAGCGCGCGGGAACTCAACCGGCAGTTGCAGATGCTGTTTTCAGAGAAGCAGATCTACCGGATGGACCACTACCTGGGCAAGGAAACCGTTCAGAACCTGCTGGTCCTGCGCTTCGCGAACGCGATCTTTGAGCCGCTGTGGAACCATAGGTACATCTCGAACGTGCAGATCACCATCTCTGAGACGGTCGGACTTGAGGGGCGTGGACAGTACTTCGACCGGAGCGGCATGCTGCGCGATGTCGTCCAGAACCACATGTTCGAGCTGCTGGCGCTGACGGCGATGGAGCCGCCCGTGAGCATGGACGCGGACGCAGTCCGAGACGAGAAAACCAAGGTGCTGCGCTCCCTTCGTCCACTGACCGAGGCCGATGTGGCGCAGCGCACGGTGCGAGCCAGATATGATGCCGGCGAGGTGGAAGGGCAGCAGGTGCCCGCCTACCTTCAGGAACCTGGTGTCGCCCCGGAGTCGCAGACCGAGACCTATGCGGCGCTTCGCCTGGAAGTGGACAACTGGCGCTGGGCCGGGGTGCCCTTCCTGCTGCGTGCCGGCAAGCGCCTGAAGAGCCGGGCAACGGAGATCGTCGTGCGCTTCAGGCCTGCGCCGCATCTGGTCTTCGAGGGTCAGGAGCGGAGCATCGAGCCCAATGCCCTGGTCCTGCGCATCCAGCCCAATGAGGGTGTGTCGCTGTGCTTCGCTGCCAAGGAGCCCGGGCCGGGCCTGCACATCCAGCCGGTGCCGCTGGAGTTCCACTTCGCCGATGCCTTCAAGATCGAGCCGCCCGATGCCTACGAGCGGCTGATTCTGGACTCGCTGCTGGGCGACGGCACGCTCTTTGCCCGGGCCGATAGCATCGAGCAATCCTGGTCCCTGATGATGCCCATCCTCGAAGCCTGGCAGGCGGGCGCATCGCCGCTGGCGACCTATCCTGCCGGGAGTTGGGGACCACCGGAGGCGAAGGCGCTGATCGAACCGACCGGCGACCAGTGGCAGGAGCCCGGGCGCTGCCTCTGGGCAGCGGAGCCGGAGTCATGAGAAGAGTGGTGCGCGTCGTCTCCGACCCTGGGCCTGAAGCCCTGGCCGAGGCTGCTGCCGAGCACCTGGCTTCTTGTGCGGAGGCTGCGGTTGCGGACCGTGGGCGATTCCTGCTGGCGCTCTCGGGCGGATCGACACCCTTGCGCATGTTCGACTTGCTGGCCCGTGAGGACTGGGCCGCAAGGGTTCCCTGGGAGCGCACGTGGGTCTTGTGGGCCGACGAACGTTGTGTGCCGCCCGAGCATCCCGACAGCAACTATGGCGCAGCGCACAGGACGCTGCTGTCGCGGGTTCCCCTTGCCCCGGAGAGGGTGCTGCGAATGCGCGGTGAGGATGATCCAGCGCGAGCGGCCGACGCCTATGAGTGTGCAGTGCGGGAGTTGCTCGGGAGCAACCCACGGCTTGACCTCGTGCTCCTGGGCATGGGCGCCGACGGTCACACCGCCTCGCTGTTCCCGGGAACGGAGGCGGTGGAGGAGAGGCAGCGCTATGCTGTCGCCAACCACGTGCCGCAGTTGCAGTCCTGGCGTCTGACGCTGACTTTGGGGCTGCTCAACCGGTCGCGGAAGGTGCTATTCTTGGTGAGCGGCAGTGAGAAGGCAGGGACCCTGGCACGCGTGTTGGAACCGGGAGTCCAGGCCGAGGAGGGACCACAGCTTCTCCCGGCAGCACGAGTGCGTCCTGCCGAGGGGGAGTTGCTATGGCTTGTCGATGGGCCCGCTGCATCGGCGCTAGGGCCCCGGGGGGTAAACGGCGGCAGTCCGCCGCATCTGGAGGAAACCCATGATCTACCGACAACTTGGAACGAGTGACCTGCAAGTGCCCGCGATCGTCTTTGGTTCCTGGGCAACCGGGGGATGGTGGTGGGGCGGTACGGACGACGACCTGGCCATCGGCGCCATCCGCGCGGCCATTGACGGCGGCATCAACTGCATCGACACCGCGCCGGTCTACGGCTTCGGCCACAGCGAAGAGGTCGTTGGCCGAGCCATCAAGGGCCTGCGCGATAAGGTGCTGATTGCCACGAAGTGCGGTCTGGTCTGGAACCACATGTTCACCGACGATGACCGCAAATCCCTGTCGGTCCGCCACGTACTCAAGAAGGAAAGCATCCTCCGGGAGTGCGAGGCCAGCCTCGACCGACTGGGGACCGACCATATCGACCTGTACCAGTGCCATTGGCCGGACAGCACCACAGCCTTGAGCGAAACCATGGAGGCGCTGGTGGAGCTGATGCAGGCCGGGAAGATCCGCGCCATCGGCTTCAGCAACCACTCCGCCGAGCAACTTGAGGAGTGCCTGCACTACGGCCCGGTGCACTGCCACCAGCCCAAGTTCAGCCTCCTCAACCGCAAGAACCTGAAGGGCGTCATCAAGTGGACGAAGGAGCACAACATCGGCAGCATCGTCTACAGCCCCCTGGAGCAGGGAATCCTGACTGGGAAGGTCACCATGGACCGGGTCCTCGCGCCCGGCGATGAGAGAGCGGGGCAGTTCTGGTTCAAGCCGGAGAACCGCCGGCGCGCCCTCGAAGTCCTGGCGCGCGACATCCAGCCGATTGCCGATGGACACGGTGCGACCCTTGCCCAGGTGTGCCTCGCCTGGACCATAGCCGCACCGGGCATCGCCGCAGCCATCGTAGGAGCGCGCAACCCGGAGCAGGTTGCCGAGAACCTCAAGGCAGCCGAGTTGGTCTTGTCGGAAGACGAGAAAGCGAAGGTGCTCGCAGCCTTCGAATCCCTGGGCTAGACCCGGAAGGACGGATCCGCACCAATGCAGACGCCCATCGCACTACGTGAGCAGATGAAGCAGGGCCCCGTGCTCGGGTGCATCAACGTCATCCCGAACATACTGGTCGTCGAGGAGATGTGTGCCTCTCCCTGTGATTTCGTGTGGATCGACAACGAGCATGGTCCCCACACGATGAACGACGTCTCGGCCGCGATTGGAGTCTGTCTGGGGTACGGCAAGAACCCGATCGTGCGGGTTCCCTGCGCCGAGGACTGGGCCGTGAAGTGGGTCCTGGATCAGGGCGCGAGAGGCGTCATGTTCCCCTTCATCAACACCGGCGAGCAGGCACGCTGGGCCATTTCCGCGTGCCGCTATCCGCTCCAGGGGCACCGGGGGTTCTGCGTTGACATCGCGGCCATGCGATGGGGCGTCGATGCGGCAACCTACGTCCGACGCGCCAACGAGGAGATCGCGGTCATCCTGCAGATCGAGCACCGTGAGGCGATCCGCAACCTGGAGGACATCGTCGCCCAGGACGGCTGGGACATGCTCTTCGTGGGGCCGATGGACCTCTCGAGCAGCTACGGGAAGCTCGGACAGCTCGACGACCCCGAGGTCTCCTCGGCGATCGACCTGGCGGTCAGAAAGGCCCACGAGGCGGGCGGATTCGTCGGAACCATCGGTCTGACAACCGAGGACATGAAGCGGCGGCTTGACCAGGGCTTCGACTTCGTCGCCATGGTCTCGGATACCAGTATCCTGCAGATGGCGCTCAAGGAGCGCTGGGAGCAGCTCGGTCGACCCTGGCAGAGCAAGTAGCTCCGCCGGGCCTTGGTCACAGGGGCCGGTCGCGGTGTCTGAAGGCCACCGAGGCCGGCCCCGTTGTGTGGGGGACTTGTCCTTCCGGGTCGCTGCTCGACCTACACGAACACAAAGGCGCCTCGGGCACCGGCGGCCCTTGCATCGTGGAGCGCGGCGGTTGCCTGGCCAAAGAGCTCCGGTGAGCTGGCTCCCTCAAAGGTCCAGCCGCTGACGCCGGTGTGGCATTCGAGTTCCGAGGAGAGCTCCGGATGCTTGCGGAGTTGGCCGACCACGCGCTCGACGGCAATGAGTGCGTTCCGCTGACTCGTCATGGGCAGCAACAGGCCGAAGCGTCCGTCATCCAGGCGGCCGACGACATCCGTTCGGCGCAGGGCGCAGGTGGTGACCTCCGCAAGCGCGGTCAGCTCAGCGGTCGTGAGGTCGGTGGGACGGCGCTCGGGCGTCACGTGAATCTCCATGAGCACCAGGGCCAGCTCCATGGGGCGCTGCCGCGCGACATCGACTTCTCGCTCCACCCGGGCGATGAACTCCTCCTGCCCGTGCAGGTTCGGTATCGCGACCGGGGCCACAGGTTCCAGGGCGAGCTGTGCACAGGCGGGAATGTGGGGCGCGACAGCCAACATGATAGCCTCAACAGCCTGCCAGTCAGCACCCTTCGGGCCGCAGTCGGAGGCCTGGAGCACTCGCAGAAGGCCGCCATGGCGTCCCGCACTGCGAAGCTCGATCTCCTCCCAGCGGGCCGCGAGACGCTCCTCGGGGCTCTCCTGGCGTCCGCGCCAGCGTGCGAGGCGTCGCGGAATCCAGGTCGAAGTCAGTGCACCGACGCTGTGCTCGAGCGCTTCGCGGACGTCGGCCGTCAGGCGGTCAAGAGCCGCCTCGGACAGCGGGCGCAGTCCACACAGGTAGAGAGCATCGCCGGGTTCTGTGCAGGCCGCCAACCAGATGCCGGCACCGTAGGGAGCGCCGGCTGACTGGGCGATCTGCAGCAGGTCGGGAACTGTGGTGGCCTTTGAGAAAGCGTCGTGCAGGGGCCGCAGGTCGAGCACCGTCGGAACCTGGCCTGCGGGTGACGACAGGACTTTGGGAATCATCGGTTGACACCTCGCTGGGGTTGATCTTGTGGGCTTGCAGGGAACATCGGCGTGCTCCGGCGAGGGTGAAGAGCACGCGGCGCCTTGTTTGCGGGGCCGTTACGCAGAGGCGGCACTGGCGGTGAAAGCAGTGCCGAAGGGCGCCGAGGCCCCGGCCGGGAAGGTATTCAGGCCCGCAAGGCGAAACAGACAACAAAGGTCGCAGTGGCGAGATAGTCGGCCTCTGGGCCCGGGTGGGTCGTGCAGACTGCTGGAGGAAACAACTGAGCGTGGCCGACGAGACGATCATCTGTACAGAATGCGGCAAGGAAATGCCCGGCACGGCGCGTCTGTGTCCTGAATGTGGTGCGCCTCGCTCAAGCTCCAGTGGCAGCAGACGGCCCGGCAAGCCCAGGACCCAGCCGGGCGACGTGACCGCTGTGACCGACGCAGTGCGGTCGGTGCCGAAGGCACCGGTAGAGCGCCGGCCGTACTCCGGCGGGTCACGACGGCGGCGCCACGCTTCACGGCACTCGGACCGCCGCAGCTCAACAGCCAGCCTGGAGCAGGCGCGCAGGGGCTCCTCCGGTCGACGGCGGAGCATGCCGCCCGAGATGCAGGGCGTGGAGACGGACGAAGACGGCCGGCCCATCCTTCGCCACCTCGCACGCCGAAAGGTGTATCATTACGGGGACAGCAAGCGCCGAACCTTCGCCTACTGGCCGGAGATCCGGGCGATCCTCCTGTTCGTGGCGATCGGGCTCCTGGTCGTCCTGATGTGCCGAATGGAGGAAGCCGGGAAGCACGCCTTTTCGGGCGGGCAATCCCCTCAGGCTTCGCTCGGGCCAGGAAACTTCGCCTCTGCGCGGGTGCTGTCTCCAAAGGGTGTCGAGATAGTCAGTCCCACCAGAGCGATCGCAACCATTGCCACAAGGGAGGAACCTAGCTGTGATCAAGTCCATCAGCTACTGGTCGTTTCCGGCGTCGATGACCGTGGAGCAGCGCCTCCGAGCTGCCAAGGACCTGGGATTCCAGGGCGTCGAGCTGACGCTTGAGGCCCAGGGCGAGATCACCCCTCAGACCCCTGCCGACGATATCAGGCGCATCAAGGACCTGGCCGTAAGCCTGGGCGTCGAGACGGCCACCTTCGCGACCGGTCTTGGCTGGGCGCATCCCGCAGTGGGCTCGGATGACGCTGCAGGCGCCGCGGGCCTCGACATCGTCCGCAAGGAACTGGAGTTCGCCCAGATCCTCGGTGCCTCCACGGCCCTAATCGTTCCCTGCACCGTGACGGCGGACTTTGGCTACGAAGAGGCCTACAACCGCACCGTCGAGGTGTTCTCGGGTCCGATCGCCGACGAAGCGGCGGAGCGTGGCGTCTACATCGGCCTGGAATACGTATGGAACAAGTTCCTGCTCAGCCCCCTGGAGTTCCGGCGGGTCATCGACGAGATCAACCGCCCCTACGTGCAGGCTTACTTCGACGCGGGCAATGTCCTGGTGGCCGGTTTCCCAGACCAGTGGATCAACATCCTGGGCTCCCGGATCAAGGCTCTGCACATCAAGGACTTCAAGCTGTCCATCGGCAACATCACCGGGTTCGTGGACTTGCTCGAGGGCGACGTCCCCTGGGGCCGCGTCATGGCGTCACTGAAGGCGACCGGCTACGACGGCGCGATCACTGCTGAGATGATGCCGCCTTACGGGCACTTCCCGCTGCAACTTCTCGACGCCACGAGCCGGGCAATGGACAAGATCCTGACCCTCTAGAGCCGTGTGAGCAAGGGCGCCAGGCCGTGCAGGTCGGCGAAACCTGCCGACAAGCGCGAAACATGACGGGGGTACATGCGATGGGCCAGTACGATTACATGGTTGTTCAGAGCGCTGCCGGAGCGCGCGTCAGCATCCTCAACGAGCGGATTGAGACGATGGTCGGAGAGGGCTGGGAACCGATCCTGATGTCCGGTGACACCACGGTTAACGTGATGCTGCGTCGCCCGAAGGCTCAGCCGGCTGCCCGTCAGGTGCAGGCTGCGCAGGCGCAGAGCACAACCGCAGCGCCGGTAGCGCGTCCGGTAGCCCAACCGACTGCAGCTCCGGCGCCCGCACCAAGGCCGCCGCAGCAGTAGTCCGGTCTCCGTCGCGAACTGCTGTACCAGAAGCCGGGCCCCCGTGGCCCGGCTAGACTGGAATCACCCGGTGCTGCCGGTCAGCCCCCTTGCCCGACAGCGCCAACCACGAGAGTCTCGCGTTACAGGGAGGATGCGCTTCCGATACATGGACGAGGTACGCTTGAGACGTTTGCTGGACGAAGTTGCAGCGGGCGAGGCCACGATTGATGAGGCCGTGGCTCGACTCCGCAACCTGCCCTTTGAAGACCTAGAGTACGCCAAGGTGGACCACCACCGGGCCTTGCGCACCGGATTCCCCGAGGTCATCTTCTGCCAGAGCAAGACCTCGGAACAGATATGCGGCATCATGAAGGCGCTGGCCGCCGATACCAGTATCGTCCTTGGCACTCGAGCGGACCGTGACAAGTACGAGGCCGTGCGAGAGGTCTTCCCTGAGGCGGTCTATCATGAGGCGGCACGGATCATCCAGCTTGGCGCGCCGAAGCAGCCGGGGCAGACCGGGCCGTGCCTGGTGATCTCGGCCGGAACTTCCGACATTCCGGTGGCCGAAGAGGCCGCTGTCGTGCTGGAAGCAGCGGCCTGTGAGGTCGACCGTGTGTACGATGTCGGCGTCGCCGGGTTGCACCGCCTGCTGGAGCACCGCGACCGCATGGACGCCGCGAAGGTGATCATCGTCGTCGCCGGGATGGAAGGCGCTCTGGCGAGCGTTGTGGGCGGACTGGTTTCTCAACCGGTCATCGCCGTACCGACGAGTGTGGGCTATGGAGCCAGCTTTCAGGGCCTGGCGGCGTTGCTGTCCATGCTCAACAGCTGTGCCAGCGGAGTCGTGGTCGTGAACATCGACAACGGGTTCGGGGCCGGCTATTTCGCAGCCATGCTATGCAGACAGATGAAGTGACGGCCTACGGTCGGCGCCGTTTGCACGGCCTAAGGGTCCGCGCGGACCGGCGTCGCTGGTGGGCGGGTAGGTGATGACAATGTACCGAGGGAGCGGGCTGTATCGCGTCTGTGGTGCAGTCGTGCTGCTGGGCCTCGCGGCGTCCTCCCTGGTGTGGGCGCAGACGGCTAAGCTGGTGGTAGACGACTTCGAGAAGGGCGTGGACCGCTGGATCGCCAACGACGATCACGTGGGCCCCGGGCCGGCGACGAAATGCTCGGTCCGGTCGGCCAGTGGCGGCGCGCCCAGTGGCGGGAAGCAGTGTGGCCGGCTCGACTTCAAGGCCTCCACGACGGGCTGGGCGAGTGTCTCGACCCCGGTTGACGGTGCTGCCTGGGCGCGTGCCGGGTGCAGCACTTTGAGCCTGTGGATGCGCGGCGACGGCAAGGCGGAGCCCATCCGCGTCGTCCTGCGGGCGTACGATGCCGACACCGGCACCGAAGTCTCCTACTCTCAGGCGCTCAAGATCACCGGCACGAGTTGGGAGAAGTACAACCTGCGCTCCTTTGGCTTTGTGGACGCAGGGGGCAATGCGCTTGGTCTGGCGGACATCCGCAACCTGAAGATGCTGCAGTTCGCCCGGAGCGGCAGCTGGGGCACTTTCGAGTTGCGCGTGGATGAGATCGCCGCCGTCCCCGGACCTGCGGGTGAGGAGATCCCGCAGCCCGTGCAGCCCGAGGTCTCGCGCAGCTTCACTGTCGCGCCCGACTTCGGCTCGGAGGGTGACACAGCCCTTGCGCAGGTTGGGGTCAATCTTGGTCACCCGCCAACCGTCGTCGAGAACCTCGATCGCGAGGGCGGTGCCTGGGCCTTCGGCTTCGTGTCCGATCTTGGCCCGACGACGGTGCGGGTGCAGCTTGCCGACTACTTCGATTCCCGCAAGGAGGCCTACAATCTGGACCTCCTGAACAAGCATCTCCAGTGGATCGAAGGCTGCCGCTGCAAACCCCTCGTGTGCCTCGCGCCACCACAGGTGCCTGCCGCGGATACGGCCCGGAAGCAGCGCCTCTACAGCGTGTTTGTTTCTGCCGTCATGGATACGGCCAAGCGTGGGGCGCAGCTCAAGAGCCAGCGCTACTATGAGATCCTCGACGAGCCGCTGGTGTCCGGCGGCTTCTCGGACGTTGAGCATGTGGTGTCGGCCTACAATAGCC